>CAURTW010000035.1:0-14021 GCA_963527705.1 uncultured Streptococcus sp. | reverse complement strand
CATTCTCAACCAAATCCAGACTAGCCTTGGTCGCATAATCCATCTGCAAGAAATCCTTGATTTCATAGCGGATAACAGGTTTGAGGTGGTTCAATTCCCTCATCTGAGTCCGATGAACATACTGGAGCAATTTACTAGATGCCGCTTGCTCTACAGATGCCAATCGTGAATCCAGTAAATGAAGGTCTTCAAAGCCTTCTTTTTCATAGGAAAGTACCAGATTCATCTGACGACTAAGGATTTGTTCCTCTTCCTCAGACAAGTCATAGCCCAGCACCACTTCGCGCGCCTTGAGATTACGGATTTCCCCACAAACCAGCGTGAAATCCAAAAGACCTGTCACATAAAAGTCACCCGTCACCAGGTCCATATAAGCTAAGCCAAATTGACTGCCATCACGGTCTATAGCAACCAAGAAATTGTTCTGACTATCCGGCTTACTGCTATCGACCACTGTCCCTGGCGTAATGACCTGAACAACCTCTCGTTTCACAACCCCAACTGCTTGTTTAGGATCTTCCATCTGCTCTGCGATAGCTACCTTATAGCCCTGCTCAATCAAGACATCAATGTACTGTTGGGCAGAATGATAGGGAACACCCGCCATAGGAATCGGATTGTCCGCATTCTTGTTGCGACTCGTTAAGGAAATTTCCAGAATCTGCGCAGCATTGACCGCATCCTCATAAAATAATTCATAAAAATCACCCATACGAAAGAGCAAAAAAGCATCTGGGTATTGCTTTTTAATATCCACATACTGTTGCATGCCGGGTGATAACTTTTCTGTCGCCATTTTCCGTCTCTCCTTGTCAAAAATAAGTCTTGAGAGCAACTCTCAAGACCTTACTTATCTTTCATCAAATCTAGCAAACGATCTTCCATAAGTTTGGCAACGTGCTGGTCTCGACAAATGACCAATAAGGTATTGGCACCAGCAACTGTTCCTAAAATCCATTCATCCTTGTTTGCATCTACAATATTTGCCAAAACAGAAGCTTCTCCCAATTTGGTATGAAGTACCAAGGTAAATTCTGCTCTTGCAACACCTTCTAAATGATGAGACAAAAATTCCACCAAATCAATCTTTTCTGTCTCATTTGCTAGTACATAATACACCATATCATTTTTCTTGACCTTGGTCAAGCCGATTTCGCGCAAATCTCGAGATAGGGTTGTCTGTGTCACAAAGACATTGTGCGCTTCCAACCGATCTTGAATTTCTTTTTGTGTACTTAATTTCTCCTCAGTAATCATTTTTTTTATTAACTGATGACGATCTCTTTTTCTCATAAAATCCTCTTATATGCATATTTATAACTATTTTTATAACTATATTATACCAAAAAAATAGGAGATTTCAAAAATTTTTTCTTCTTTCTTTAAAATTGTGATAAAATAGTAGAAAAGTCCAAAAAGGAGCTCTTAATGAATACAAAAGAATTGATTGCTAGCGAATTGGCTAGCATCATTGATAGCCTGGACCAAGAGGCTATTTTAAATTTACTGGAAACCCCTAAAAACTCAGAAATGGGAGACATTGCTTTCCCTGCTTTTTCACTTGCAAAAGTCGAACGTAAAGCACCTCAAATGATCGCGGCTGAACTAGCTGAAAAAATTAACAGCCAAGCCTTTGAAAAGGTTGTCGCAACAGGACCTTACGTTAACTTTTTCCTTGATAAATCTGCCATTTCTGCTCAAGTATTGCAAGCTGTTATCACTGAAAAAGAACACTATGCTGACCAAACTATTGGCAAACAAGAAAATGTTGTTATCGACATGTCTAGTCCCAATATCGCTAAACCATTTTCTATTGGTCACCTGCGCTCAACTGTTATCGGAGATAGCTTGTCACATATTTTCCAAAAAATCGGTTATCAAACGGTCAAGGTCAATCATTTGGGAGACTGGGGTAAACAGTTTGGGATGTTGATTGTTGCCTACAAAAAATGGGGTGACGAAGAAGCTGTAAAAGCTCATCCAATTGATGAACTTCTTAAACTCTATGTCCGCATCAACGCTGAAGCTGAAAATGACCCTAGCTTGGATGAAGAAGCACGCGAATGGTTCCGTAAACTTGAAAATGGAGACGAGGAAGCTCTCGCTCTTTGGCAATGGTTCCGTGATGAAAGCTTGGTGGAATTTAACCGCCTTTACAATGAATTGCAAGTCGAATTTGACAGCTACAACGGAGAAGCCTTCTACAACGATAAGATGGATGCAGTTGTAGACATTCTTTCTGAAAAAGGCCTTCTTGTTGAGTCAGAAGGTGCCCAAGTTGTGAATCTTGAGAAATATGGAATTGAACATCCAGCCCTTATCAAAAAATCTGATGGTGCAACTCTCTATATCACACGTGACTTGGCTGCAGCCCTTTACCGTAAAAAGGAATACCAATTTGCAAAATCCATCTATGTTGTTGGTCAAGAGCAATCTGCCCACTTCAAACAACTCAAGGCAGTACTACAAGAGATGGGCTACGATTGGAGCCAAGACATTGTCCATGTTCCGTTTGGATTGGTAACAAAAGAAGGGAAAAAACTCTCTACCCGTAAAGGAAATGTCATCTTGCTAGAACCGACTATCGCTGAGGCTGTTAGTCGTGCCAAGGCCCAAATCGAGGCGAAAAATCCTGAGTTAGAAAATAAAGACCAGGCTGCCCACGCTGTTGGAGTTGGGGCTATCAAGTTCTATGATCTTAAGACCGACCGTACAAATGGATATGACTTCGACCTTGAAGCTATGGTATCCTTTGAAGGGGAAACTGGACCTTACGTTCAATACGCCTACGCTCGTATCCAATCTATCTTGCGCAAAGCCGATTTCAAGCCAGATACAGTTGGCAACTACAGCCTGAATGATGCTGAAAGCTGGGAAATCATAAAACTACTCCAAGACTTTCCACGTATTATCAATCGTGCAGCAGATAACTTTGAACCTTCTATCATTGCGAAATTTGCGATTAGTCTGGCTCAAGCCTTTAACAAATATTATGCACATACACGTATCCTAGATGAAAGTCCTGAGCGCGACAGTCGTCTAGCACTCAGCTACGCAACCGCAGTGGTCCTCAAAGAAGCCCTTCGTTTGCTCGGAGTAGAAGCGCCAGAGAAGATGTAAATCGCCAAAGTTACTTGATTGCAAAGCAATCTAAGTAACTAACGCCAAATCCTATCAGGGATTTGGCTAGGCGCTTCACTAGTTCTGGGACATAAATATTATCGATTTATGTCCCAGAACGTCGTAACCAAAGATACTTGTCTAAACGCTTTACTAATTCACCAAACCAAATAATATCGATTTGGTTTGGTTCATGTCGTAATATTTTAAATTACTTGATTGCAAAATAATCTAAGTAGCTTACACTAAAGCCTATACGGATTTTGGTTTAGAGGTCTATCAAAAATCTTATCAAGTTTTACTGGCTTGTTCTGCTATTTTAGATTCACTAAATCGATTTATTCACTACTATTTTTTATCATACATGGAGATATTCTATGAGCCAATATGCTTATATCCTCGTTGTGATTAGCTTGGTATTCCTTTTTCTACTCAATAAATATGAGAAGGAGAGACTTCAAAGACTCTACCAAGAACAACTCTTAAAGGATGAAACATTCAGGTCTGACATCAAAGAAAAAATTCAAACGACTGAAAATATCAATGATGTCATTGCTTACATCAATAAAACTTATCATCTGGGAATGTTGCTATCAAAAGACATTACAGATCAATTGAAATAAACCTAGTTATTCTTTAAGGAATATCAAAACCGAGACTGAGAGTTTATTACTTAGGCTCGGTTTTTATATATTTTTCAAGCAACAAAGCCACCACTCCCCCAGCAATGCAAGTGCAAAATCCTCTAGAATATGATAGAATAATGAAAAGGACTCTATTAAGGAGGAAATCATGGAAAAACAAACCGTCGCCGTCTTGGGGCCTGGTTCTTGGGGAACTGCCCTTTCACAAGTCTTAAATGACAATGGACACGAGGTACGTATTTGGGGAAATCTTCCCGAGCAAATCAATGAAATTAATACCTATCATACGAACAAGCACTACTTTAAAGATGTCGTTCTAGACGAAAATATCATTGCCTACACCGACTTAGCAGAGGCATTAAAAGATGTAGATGCGATTTTGTTTGTTGTCCCAACAAAAGTGACACGACTTGTTGCCCAACAAGTTGCAAAAACCTTGGACCATAAGGCTATCATCATGCACGCTTCAAAGGGATTAGAGCCTGATAGTCATAAACGATTATCAACCATCCTTGAAGAAGAGATTCCTGAACAGCTCCGCAGTGATATCGTCGTTGTCTCAGGGCCTAGCCATGCAGAAGAGACCATTGTACGTGACCTGACTTTAATCACTGCTGCTTCTAAAGATTTACAAACAGCTCAATACGTTCAAGAACTCTTTAGCAATCACTACTTCCGACTTTATACCAATACGGATGTTATCGGGGTCGAAACTGCTGGTGCTCTTAAAAATATTATTGCTGTCGGTGCCGGAGCTTTACATGGTTTAGGATTTGGTGACAATGCCAAGGCAGCCATCATCGCTCGAGGTTTGGCAGAAATTACCCGCCTAGGAGTAGCACTTGGGGCCAGTCCATTGACCTATAGTGGCTTGTCTGGTGTAGGAGACTTGATCGTAACAGGAACCTCCATCCACTCTCGTAACTGGAGAGCCGGAGATGCTCTTGGTCGCGGAGAATCTCTAGCTGATATCGAAGCCAATATGGGCATGGTAATCGAAGGAATCTCAACGACTAAAGCAGCCTATGAACTAGCGCAAGAACTTGGAGTCTATATGCCCATTACACAGGCCATTTACCAAGTTATCTACCACGGAACCAATATCAAAGATGCCATTTATGACATCATGAACAATGAATTTAAAGCAGAAAATGAGTGGTCTTAACTCTCTAAAGAAAGGATTCTTATGACATCAAAAGTTAGAAAGGCAGTCATCCCTGCCGCTGGACTCGGGACTCGATTTTTACCAGCAACCAAAGCACTTGCTAAAGAAATGTTGCCAATTGTGGACAAACCAACTATCCAGTTTATCGTGGAAGAGGCTCTCAAATCAGGTATTGAAGATATTCTGGTTGTCACTGGTAAATCAAAACGTTCTATTGAAGACCACTTTGACTCAAACTTTGAGCTTGAGTACAATCTCAAAGAAAAAGGCAAAACAGATCTATTGAAATTGGTAGATGAAGCAACTGGTATGCGCCTTCATTTCATCCGCCAAACTCACCCTCGTGGTCTTGGAGACGCTGTCTTACAAGCAAAAGCTTTTGTAGGGAATGAACCCTTCGTTGTTATGCTGGGTGATGATCTTATGGACATCACAAACAAGGACGCCGTTCCTTTGACAAAACAACTGATGAATGATTACGAAAAGACACACGCATCAACCATTGCTGTCATGCCCGTACCACACGAAGACGTTTCATCATATGGAGTCATCGCTCCTCAAGGAGAAGGGATCAATGGACTCTACAGTGTCGAAACTTTCGTTGAAAAACCAGCTCCAGAAGATGCTCCAAGTGATTTGGCAATCATCGGACGCTATCTGCTCACACCAGAAATTTTTGAAATCCTCGAAAATCAAGCTCCCGGTGCTGGAAATGAAATCCAACTTACCGACGCTATTGATACACTTAATAAAACTCAACGTGTTTTCGCCCGTGAATTTACAGGAGCTCGTTACGACGTTGGCGATAAGTTTGGCTTTATGAAAACATCTATTGACTATGCCCTCAAGCACCCACAAGTCAAAGATGACTTGAAAGATTACATCATCCAACTGGGAAAAGAATTGGCTGAGAAGGAATAACATAAAAAGATAAGGTTCAAAAATTGCCTTATCTTTTTATGTTACACAACTATTCTTATAAGCTCTCACAACCCCATTCCCTTGTAGAGAAGCAAGACTGCGAGTCCTACGAACAACACTAACGCTACCAGTCTCTGACTAGCGCTATACATCCGTTTTTCTCCTCTAACTGGAAAGATAACTGCTAGAAATGCGCCACCAACTGCACCTCCGATATGACCTGCTAGACTGATTCCTGGAATCAGAACACTCCCAATAATGTTAACCACAAAAAGTGTCAGATAGGATTGCCCCAACTGCTGGATATAAGGATTACGCGTTGCATAGCGAAGAACAATAATCGCAGCAAATAGCCCATAGAGAGAAGTCGAGGCTCCTGCTGCTAAGGATTTGGGACTAAATACAAAAACAAAGAGATTACCCATCATTCCTGATAAGAGATAGAGAAAGAAAAACTTCTTGGATCCGAAAATTTCCTCTACTTGCCTACCAAGATAATAGAGCGAAAGCATATTGACAATGAAATGCTCCCAACCAATATGAACAAAAATGGCAGAAAAGAGACGCCAAACTTGCTCAGGAAAGAGGCGAATAGCTGGCCCATACATGGCTCCAAATCGAAATAAGGTATCTGCCCTATCAAAGTTTCCGCCTGCAGTCACCAACATTAGTAGAAACACCAAGGCCGTCACTAAGAGGAAGAAACTCGTCACAGGATAACGTCTATCAAAGATTTCCTTCATCAATTAAAACCTCCTGAACAGGAATATCATGCTTTTCAGGGATAAAGTCCTGAATTTGACAAGGATAAACCGTACTCAAAGTATGACCAGAAAAATGTTCCAGATAGCGGTCATAATAGCCTCCACCGTATCCAATCCGATATCCTTCCGTCGTAAAAACCAAGCCAGGAACATGAATCAAATTAATCTGAAATGCATCCACTACTTCCAAATCTCCCTGTGGTTCCAGTAAGCCAAAGGAAGTTTTTACCAACTGCTGCGGATCATAAACTACAAACTCCATGCGCCCCTTGGGATAGGTTTTGGGTATTAGAACCTTCTTGCCGTCCTTCAGCGCCTGCTCAATCAGTTCCTGCGTTTGAAACTCATGAGAAAAAGAAAGGTAGCTTGCGATGACCTTAGCTTCTTGGTAAAAGGGGTGTTGTAAAAGTCGCTCAGTTAAAGCTTGGTCTATAAACTGTTTTTGCTCTCGAGGTAAAGCCTTCATTTCTTGCAAGACTTGCTTACGTAATTCCGATTTCATAGACAACCCCTCTACTCTGCTGCCTTCTTTTTCAGGAAACTAGAGACCGCATCCACCCCAATAGCTAATGCTTCTTCCTTAGGACTCATCTGAGGGTGATGAAGGGCGTAGGAACTATCAATACCTAGCCAGAACATAACGCCATCAACTTTTGAAAGGAGATAACCAAAGTCTTCACCTGTCATAGCAGGTTCGATATCAATCAACTCAATTCCTTCTTTTTCCTCAAAGAAATCCATCAGTTCACGCGCCAAGGCTGGATGGTTCTCAACAGGCAGGTAACCACCTTGTTTGAGTTCCACTTCGACTTCCATATTGAAGGCAGCTGCAACCCCTTCTGCAACTGTTTTAACCCTTTTTTGCACCAAAAGACTCATGTCCTGTGTCAAAGCCCGAATAGTTCCATGTAAAAAGGCTGTGTCTGTGATGACATTGTTTGTTGTTCCAGCTTGGAAAACTCCAAAGGTCACCACTGCTCCCTCGATTGGGTTGACATTGCGGCTGACAACTGACTGCACCTGGGTCACAAAGTAACTAGCCGCCACCAAGGCGTCATTAGCTTCATGCGGAAAGGCTGCGTGTCCCCCTTTGCCTTTGAAACGGATCTTCACCTCGCAAGTTCCTGCAAAGAGCGTGTGGGTATTGGTCGCAATCTGACCAACCTTCAAATCTGGACGAACATGAAGCCCATAAAATTGATCTGGCAACCAGTCTCCAAAAGCACCATCCTCATACATGAGCATACCACCAGCCTCATTTTCTTCAGCAGGTTGAAACAGAAAGAGCAGATTGTTCTTTGGTTGCTCTTCAAGGGCGCGCTCTAGACAGCCTAAGGCAATAGTCATATGAAAATCATGGCCACAAGCATGCATGCGACCTTGATGTTGAGAAGCGAAAGGAAGTCCTGTTTGTTCGACGATAGGCAGGCCATCAATATCTGTTCTCCAACCAATGGTACGCTCTGGCTGACTTCCCTGCAAATAAACCAAAATCCCTGTCCGCCAAGTTTGAACTTGGACAAAATTCTTGCCCGCAGTCAATTTCTCAATCACATCCAACAGATAAGCCTGAGTCTTGAACTCCTCCAAGCCAATCTCTGGAATCTGGTGCAAATCTCGTCTAGTCTGAATCAAATCTAACATCTATCTATCCTCCGACATAGCAGAAAGAGGCTGGAAGAAGGGTTCCGCCTCTTTATTACTTTTACAATTATAAGATACGAAGCGCATCCTCTAGCGCTGTTTTTTGTTGGGTTTGGGCATCAATCTCTTTGATAATGCGAGCTGGAACACCTGCTACCACCACGTTTTCTGGGACATCTTGGGTAACAATAGCCCCCGCTGCCACAACTGAACCACTACCAATTTGGACTCCTTCGATAACCACTGCGTTGGCACCGATGAGAACATTGTCTCCAACACGGACTGGTTCAGCGCTAGCTGGCTCAATCACACCTGCCAAAACTGCACCTGCACCAACGTGACTGTTTTTCCCAACGATAGCACGACCTCCAAGGATGGCACCCATGTCAATCATGGTTCCAGCACCGATTTCAGCACCGATATTGATAACAGCTCCCATCATGATAACAGCATTGTCACCAATTTCAACCTGGTCACGGATAATAGCACCTGGCTCGATACGAGCATTGATAGCACGTTTATCTAGCAAGGGAACTGCAGAATTACGAGCATCTTGCTCGACAACATAATCTTGATTTTCTACCAAACCATCGAGAAGCGGAGCCACATCTTTCCAGTCTCCAAATAGGACATTCCCTAGTTTGACAACAGAGCTAGGTACAGCAGTTGCGAGTTGTCCCTCAAATGTTACTTTCACACTGGTTTTCTTTTCAGCATTGGCGATAAATTGAATAATTTCTTGTGCGTTCATTTTTGTAGCAGTCATAGGCGCCTCCTAGTTCATTTTAATGATACCTATTCTACCAAAAAAGGCCTCAAATTTGAAGCCTTTTTGTTTGTTTTTAGGTATGATTTTTAGGGATGTGAGATAAAACGTGCTGTCGGTAAAAGCAAGCCCCTACCGATACAACCTAAAAACACTCTTCACAACTATCTCCCCGTGTTTTATTGACTATTCTAGTATAGCACACTTTTAGAATTAAGAAAAGACTTTTTATTTACTTTCTTTCGCTTCTTCTACCGATAGGAAAATCATGGGTAAAATAATCAGGGCCATAGCTAGAAGAAGGGACCAATCCACTACCAAGCCTAAAAATAAAACACTCAAGAGGGCAGAAGAGAGAGGTTCACTGGCACTGATAACAGAAACCACCAAGGGAGAAACCAAGGACACAGCCTTCATGGAAATGAAAAAGGCAAAAGCCGTCCCAAAGAAAGCGATAATGAGGCAAATCAAGATACTCCAAATATCCGGAGTAAAGGAAAGCTGATAAACTGGTGAGAGAACATTGCTAAATAAACCTGCTAAAATCATACCCCACCCAACCGTGGGTACAAAACCATAGCGCTTCGCAAAAGGTTGAGGCAAGATAACATTAAACATGACCCCCATGGCACTCAGCAAACCCGTCACAAGCGCTAGTGGTGTCATGGATAATTGAGAGAGATCTCCCTTTGTCGCCATCAGGCAAACACCCAACATGGCAATCAAAACATAGAAAATAGCACTTTTGGACGCTCGTTTTTTATAAATTAAGCGATTGTAAAAGAGGATAAAAACTGGACTAATAAACTGTAAAATAGTTGCTGTCGCTGCATTTGAGTATTCTACACAGAGATAGAAAAAATACTGAACTGAAAAAATCCCCAAAATAGCATAGGCTAAAAAGGGCAGGTAATTTTTCTTATCTCGCCAAATATCTAGCACTTGCGATTTTAATTGCATTGCTGACCAAATAAGCACAAGGCTCCCTGCCAGTGTCAAACGCATAGAGGTAATCCAGCCCGAAGACACCTGATAATGAGTAAAGAAATACTCTCCTAGAATTCCACAGATCCCCCAGATTAAGCCTGATAGAAGCGAATAAATGGTTCCTTTAACAATCTTTTTCTGATACTGATTCATACCTTTATTGTAACACGAAAGGAAAAAAGAAAAAAGTGGCAATCCATGCCACTTTCCTATCTTCTACTATTTGGTTGTGTAGATGATGAACTTGATGTACTGCTAGAACTACTACTTGAGCTACTACTTGAACTTGGTGTAGATGAGAAACTACCAATAATACTTGACCAAGCATTTTGATAATCTGATTCACTTCCTCCAATAGCAAAGTGATAGCTTGTCGTAGGAGCTCCCGCCTTATTAGCCCAATAGCTGGTTACAGTAGACCCTGAAAGATCCACCGTTTTCCCATTAACGGATACTTTGCCCGGCTTCTGCCCTGTAGATCTGAGGACCTGAGATTGGGTCACACTAGAATCAAGATTAAAGCGTTCATTGCCCCAAACACCAGGCTCAGCTTGTTGAATAGCATTGACCAAGTGAGCCATATATTTAGCATTTCGATAATGCCCAGCTCCCTTAGCCATTGGGCGGTTGTCATCATGCCCTAGCCAACCACCTAGAGTCAATCTTGGTGTCGAAAGCATGAGCCACATATTTTCATCTTCATTGGTTGTACCAGTCTTACCAATCCAGTCTGCACGAGCTAAGCTTGAATTGATAGAAGCCAAGTCTGTTTGGAAACTTGAAGTGATTCGGGATGAAATCACCTCACGAAGCAAACTCTGCATAATCGTTGCTGTTGCCTTCGAGTATACTTGAACTGGTTTGTCTTGGAATTCATAGATTACTCTACCATCAGATGATTCAATCTTAGAAATCACATGTTTCTGATGATAGACACCGTTATTGGCAATTGTTTGATAACCGTTGGTATGCTGGGCAACTGTGACTTCAATACCACCGCCCATAGGAAGACTTTCGATACCGTACTCTGGAATCTCGTAACCCATTTTCTCCATATAACCCTTGACATCTACACCCTTCTCACGAAGCATGCGATAAGTCCAATAGGCTGGGATATTCCACGAATAGTTCAAGGCTTCACCAAGGGTCATCATGCCTGTACCTGGACTGTTTACATACATGATAGGATTACCATTAGAGAATTTTGTCGGATAATTGGACAAGATACTAGCGCTTCCCATCAAACCTTGGTCAATGGCAATCCCGTAGGCCAACAAAGGCTTGGTTGTAGAGGCTGGCGAGCGCTTAGTGTCAAAGGCGTGATTGTTTTGGTTAGTCTGGTAATTACGACCACCAACAAAGCCTAGAACAGCCCCCGTTTTATTGTCCATCAAAACATTCCCTACTTCAGGCTGCCCAGTCGCATCATCTACCAAATGACCGTAGTTAGCAACTGCATGTTGCATGGCGTTATGGATTTTTTTATTGATCGTTGTAGTGATTTTATAGCCACCGTTACTTAGTTCCTGCTCAGCTCGCTCATGATAGGCCTTTTGAACCGCTTCCTTTTTCAACTCCTGACTAGAGACATTGTCCTGTTGAACTAAATAATCATACATACGGTCTGTCGCTTCAGCCATAGCCGTAAAGTAAAGGTAATCCCTCGAAACAGCATTGATAGATCCTGATGGCAAGAAATCTTGCTTGAGATTATAATCCTTGTACTGGTCGTACTCTTCCTTAGTTAAAGCACCCGTACGATACATATTATAGAGAACTCCCTTGGCCCGTTTCAAACCAAGTTCTAAGTCTTCATCACTCTTTAACTCTCCAGTATTTTCATAAGGGGAATAGGTAATCGGACTCTGTGGCAAACCTGCTAAGAAAGCGGCTTGGGGAATACTCAGCTTGTTGGCATCGATACCGAAAATCCCTTCAGCAGCTTGCTGGGCACCTGCAATATTCTGTCCTTTATGATTTCGACCAAAGGGAGCGACATTGAGATAAGTAGTCAAGATTTCATCCTTACTCATGCTGCGTTCCAAGGCAAGGGCATCAACAATTTCTGTAGCCTTACGAGCCAAAGTAGGAGCATCTCCGACCACTTGTTGTTTGATTAACTGTTGGGTCAAGGTCGAGCCCCCACTAGACGAGCCCAAACCTGCAAAAGTTCCCAAAGTCGCCCGAATCACAGCTTTGGGCACAACCCCTTTATGTTCAAGAAAATGTTCGTCCTCAGTTGCAACGATAGCCTTTTTGAGATTGTCTGATATTTCCTCAGATGAAACAGAAGTTCGCAGTAGGTCACTCTCGATAGAAGCAATGACACTCCCATCTGCATAAACAATTTCTGAGATGGAAGAAATATTTTTAACCTGCTTGACCAAGTCCTCCGATTGGGGAACCTTGGCCTTGTCAAACAAAGCAACTCCATAACCAAGAGCTACACCAGCACCAAAAAGCCCACCGATAAAGCCTAGAATAAAGAGAGTATTCAAAATTCCCTTGATAGCAACTAAAATGCTACCTAGAATAGACAGAATTCTCCCACCTGTCCCATCCAACTGCTTCTCTTCTGAGACTTTCTCTGATTTTTTATGATTTATTTTTGATTTTACTAGCTGGAAAAATTCCAGCATTTTTCGTTTTAATTCATTTAATTGATTTTGCATGGATTTCCTCACTCTATCTATTATACCATAAAAGGTAAACTTTCAATAAAATAGCCACTTTCTCCCTTATTCTACTAGGCTATTGCCCAAGTTTGTGATACAATAGGTAGAAACAATATTTTATAAAGGAGAAAAGACACATGCACATTTTTGATGAGCTAAAAGAGCGTGGTTTGATTTTTCAAACGACTGATGAAGAAGCTTTGCGTAAAGCCCTAGAAGAAGGTCAAGTTTCTTATTATACTGGCTACGATCCAACTGCTGATAGCCTTCACCTCGGCCACCTTGTCGCAATCTTGACCAGTCGTCGCTTGCAGTTAGCAGGTCATAAACCATATGCGCTCGTTGGCGGTGCTACAGGTCTCATCGGAGATCCGTCCTTCAAAGATGCTGAGCGTAGTCTCCAAACAAAAGACACAGTAGATGGCTGGGTCAAGTCTATCCAAGGACAACTTTCTCGTTTTCTTGACTTTGAAAATGGTGAAAATAAAGCTGTCATGGTCAACAACTACGACTGGTTTGGCAGCATCAGCTTCATTGATTTCCTCCGTGATATCGGAAAATACTTCACTGTCAACTACATGATGAGCAAGGAGTCTGTGAAAAAACGGATCGAAACAGGAATTTCTTACACTGAGTTCGCTTACCAAATCATGCAAGGTTACGACTTCTTCGTCCTTAACCAAGACCACAACGTAACGCTTCAAATCGGTGGTTCTGACCAGTGGGGAAATATGACAGCTGGTACCGAATTACTTCGTCGTAAGGCTGACAAAACTGGCCACGTAATCACTGTTCCACTGATTACCGATGCAACTGGTAAGAAATTTGGTAAATCAGAAGGAAACGCAGTCTGGCTCAATCCTGAAAAGACTTCTCCATACGAAATGTACCAATTCTGGATGAACGTTATGGACGCTGACGCTGTTCGCTTCTTGAAGATTTTTACTTTCTTGTCACTTGATGAGATTGAAGACATCCGTAAACAATTTGAAGCGGCTCCACACGAACGCTTGGCTCAAAAAGTCTTGGCTCGTGAAGTCGTTACACTTGTTCACGGCGAAGAAGCTTACAAAGAAGCCCTCAACATCACTGAGCAACTCTTTGCAGGAAACATCAAAAACCTTTCTGTTAAAGAGCTCAAACAAGGACTTCGTGGTGTGCCAAACTACCAAGTACAAGCAGACGAAAACCACAATATTGTGGAACTACTCGTCTCATCTGGTGTAGTTAACTCAAAACGCCAAGCCCGTGAAGATGTCCAAAACGGAGCTATCTACGTAAACGGTGACCGCATCCAAGACCTTGACTATGTCTTAAGTGACGCAGATAAGCTTG
>CAURTW010000034.1:0-14062 GCA_963527705.1 uncultured Streptococcus sp. | reverse complement strand
TAGAGATATTTACCAATTCCAAACCATCCAGAGTCATCCCATCATTCCCAGGAGCAACAAAAACCTTTTCTACCTCTTTTGACTCAAGCAACTTCTTAGCAATCGCATGTTCACGACCACCCGAACCGACAACTAGCAGCTTCATTTCTCAACCTCTTTTGCGAATCATTTACTAATATTATACCACAAACGTTCGTTTTAATCTTGTTTAACTCCGCGTTTTTACGCAAAAAAAGGAAAGAAACTTTTTTCTTCCCTTTAACGTTCTTAATGTCTAAAATGTCTCACGCCTGTGAAGACCATGGTCAAGCCATATTTATCTGCAGCTTCGATAGACTCTTGGTCACGGACGGATCCACCTGGCTGGATGATGGCCTTGATGCCTGCTTTGGCGATTTCTTCCACATTATCCGCAAATGGGAAGAAGGCATCCGAAGCAAGTACAGCACCGTCAAGGCGGTCTTTGGCTTGGTCAATGGCAATACGAACAGAAGCCACACGGTTAGTCTGACCTGGACCAACACCCAGTGTCATGTGGTCGTTGGTTACAATGATTCCGTTTGATTTGACGTATTTAATAGCCTTCCAAGCAAACTCAAGAGCTGTCGCTTCTGTCTCAGTTGGTTGGCGTTTGGTCACCACTTGCCAATCGGCTGGGCTTTCCTTGACCACATCTTGGTTTTGCACCAGAAGTCCACCAACTACACCTGTGTATTCTGCTTCCACTTCGCTAGCCTCTTGAGCATCAAATGGCAAGGCAAGGATACGCAAGTTTTTCTTTTTATTGGTCAAAATAGCTAGCGCTTCATCCGTATAGCTTGGTGCGATGATGATTTCAAGGAAAACGCCGTGCATCTTCTCAGCTGTCGCAGCATCCACCTCACGGTTAAGAACAACGATACCACCAAAGATAGACACTGGGTCAGACTCATAAGCGTAGTCCCAAGCAGTCTCGATGTCATCAGCCTGACCGATTCCACATGGGTTCATGTGTTTGAGAGCCACAACGGTTGGACGGTCTTTGAAGTCACGGATAATACGAATGGCAGCGTCAGCGTCACGGATATTATTGAATGACAATTCTTTCCCGTTGAGCTGTTTGGCTGAAGCAATCGAATAGTCTGTTGGCAAAGCTTTTTGGTAGAAATCCGCGTCTTGTTGAGGGTTCTCACCATAACGCATAGCTTGTTTGAGGTCATAGGTCAAAGTGAGCTTTTCAGGTTTGCTTTCTCCGACTTGAGCTGTAAAATACTCTGCAATCAAGGCATCATAAGCTGCTGTGTGACGGAAAACCTTGGCTGCCAAACGTTGACGAGTTTCGTAACTTGTTTCGCCGTTAGCTGCCAATTGTCCCAAAACCACTGCATAGTCAGCAGGGTTTACCACAACCGTCACGCTGGCATGGTTTTTAGCTGCTGAACGAAGCATAGATGGTCCACCGATATCGATGTTCTCCACCGCATCAGCATAAGTCACATCTGGTTTGAGGATCGTTTCCTTGAAAGGATAAAGGTTGACCACTACAAGGTCGATAAGCTCAATTTGGTTCTCCTTGGCTGCTTCCAAGTGACTATCCAAGTCACGACGAGCCAAAAGTCCCCCGTGGATATTTGGATGAAGGGTCTTGACACGGCCATCCATCATCTCTGGAAATCCAGTCACATCATCGATGGCAATAGTGTCTACCCCAGCATTGTCAAGGGCAACCTTGGTGCCACCTGTTGAGATGATGTCCCAACCAAGTTTTTTGAGTTCTTGGGCAAATTCAACAATGCCCGCTTTATCTGATACGCTGATCAAAGCTTTTTTCGTCATTCTATTCCTCTTTCTTTAGGTCCAAGCGCATAGCGACTTCGTTATTTTCTTCTATAAATCCTGTTTCCTGAAAACCCAAACTAGTCAACAGGTGCTTCATTTTTTCATTTCCAACCACATAATCTGCGATAATATGACTGTAAGCTCTATCCATCTGAGCCTCTTTGATTAGAACTTCCAAGGCTTTTCGACCATAACCTCTTCCTTGGTACTGCTGACCAATCATTATCCGCCAGATAAAGTATTCCGCTTCATCCTTATCTATTTCCAACAGGAGAAAACCAACTACAAGCTCATTCCAATAGATTGCCATTGGAAACACATCCCCATTCTCTCGGTAGAGCCATGCGTCAGCTAAAGAGCGGACATTTGGAGACACGAAACGTGCTCGTTCATCAGCTTCAGATATTTTCAAATCCAGCACTGCCTGAAAACTGCTCTCGTCTACTAATTTTATCTCAATCATTTTTGCTCCTAGCAAGATTGCAAAATCAAAACTTGATTTACTTCTTATCTTCTCCCTACTCCCAAACTATCCAGCACCTCCGGATACAACTTGTACTCTGCCTCATGAATACGTTCTTCAAAACTGTCAATGGTATCATCAGCCAGCCGTGGTACACGCACTTGTTTGATGACCTTTCCTGTATCCACACCAGAATCTACCCAGTGAATGGTCACACCAGACTGATCCACGTCAGCATTCCAAGCATCCTCAATCCCATGAGCTCCTGGAAATTCTGGCAGGTAGGCTGGATGAATGTTGATAATTCGGCCCTCATAAGCTGCTAATAAAGTTGGCCCAACGATTTTCATGTAGCCTGCTAGACAAACCAAGTCAATCTGGTGTTCTTCCAAGAGTTCGACAAAGGCCGCTTCGTAGTCTGCCTTGCTCTCAAACTCCTTGAGTTCAAAAGCATAGGACAGAACGCCGAGCTTGTCTGCACGTTCGAGCACATAGGCATTACGATGGTCTGAAAAGACAAACTCCACTGGAAATTCTTCAGCAATCACCTGAAAATTTGAGCCATTACCAGAGGCAAAAACCGCTATTTTTTTCATTTGATGATGACACTTTCGTTTTCTTTCGTGACGATGCGACCAATTTCATAGACTGGTTCATCCAGTAATTCCTTGACGCGATCTACATTTTCAGGGCTAACTGCCAGCATGAGTCCCACACCCATATTGAATATTTCAAACATTTCTTCGTGTTTGATCTGACCGTATTTTTCAAGGGCTTTGAAAATTGGAAGCACTGGAACTTTGCTTTCCTCAATCTCAGCGGCCAAGTCAGTTGCAAACATACGAGGGATATTTTCGATAAAGCCACCACCTGTGATGTGGGCAATGCCGTTGATCAACCCCTCCTTGATGAGTGGCAAAACATCCTTGACATAGATACGAGTCGGCTCAAGAAGAACTTCCTTGAGTTGCTTGCCTTCCAATTCTGGTAAGATTTCCTCACCTGTGTAATCCTCAAAGACACGACGGACGAGAGAGTAACCATTGGAATGAATCCCACTTGAAGCAAGTCCAAGAAGAACATCTCCCTCTACCACTTTTGAGCCGTCAATGATTTGAGATTTTTCAGCCACACCGACCGCAAAACCAGCCAAGTCATAGTCATCTGCACCATACATACCAGGCATTTCAGCTGTTTCCCCACCGATGAGGGCTGCGCCTGCCTGCACACAACCTTCTGCTACACCAGCAACGACTTGTTCTAACTTGGCCGGTTCATTCTTCCCTGTCGCCACATAGTCGAGGAAATAGAGAGGCTCAGCGCCTGCAGCGATGATATCATTGACACACATGGCCACACAGTCCTGACCGATGGTATCGTGCTTGTCGTACTTGATAGCCAGCATGAGCTTGGTTCCGACACCATCAGTTCCTGAAATCAAGACGGGTTCTTTAACCCCAGTCTTTGAAAGGTCAAACATACCACCAAAGCCACCCAGTGCTCCCATGACACCTGCACGCTCCGTACGAGCCACGTGCTTTTTGATCCGTTCAACAACTTCATAACCCGCTTCAACATCCACACCAGATTGAGCGTACGCATTTTTATTTGCCATTTTATTTTTCCTTTTCTTTTTTTGGGAAAGACTGCGACGTATTTTTAGATAAACAATTATTTTATCTAAAAATACTAGTCAGGTCTCTAGCTTTGGTCCCATAGGAGAAAGCGTCTACTGACAAATGCTTTAGCTTTTAGTCAGTAGTGAGACGTGGGGCATAAGCATTTTTATTTGTCATTTTTATATTCCTTTTCTTTAATGGAGGATCTATTGTCTATTTGTAAAAACTGGTCTTTTCTTCCAAACTTCTACGATAGTCTTCTTCATAGTCGTAGAGAGGCGTTGGGTAATCACCATCAAAATAAGCGACACAGAGACCACCATTTGGTGCATCTGTTTCAATCCCAATCGACTCAATCAAACCATCAATTGAAAGATAGGTCAGACTGTCCGCTCCAATGATTTGACGAGTTTCTTCGACCGTATGATTGGCCGCAATCAGCTCCTGACGGGTCTGGATATCAATCCCGTAGAAGCATGGATAAGCTAGCGCTGGACTACCAATGGCAACGTGAACCTCAGTCGCACCCGCTTCTTTCAAGAGTTGAACGATCCGACGAGAGGTTGTTCCACGTACAATAGAGTCATCAATCATAACCACACGCTTGCCTTTTACAACGCCTGAAACAGCAGAGAGTTTCATCCGCACCCCTTGCTCCCGTAATTCTTGAGTCGGTTGGATAAAGGTACGTTGGGTGTATTGGTTCTTGATGAGGCCCATTTCATTTGGTAGCCCGGACTCTTCAGAAAATCCCATAGCCGCGCTGAGGGAAGAATTGGGCACACCGACCACGATATCCGCCTCATGCTTGAATTCACGCGCCAATTGAGCGCCCATACGTTTACGTGCCGTATGGACATTGACACCATGGATATTAGAATCAGGACGAGCAAAGTAGATATACTCCATTGAACAAATCGCCAACTGGGTTTCATCTGTATAGCTGTCATACTGGATGCCCTTATCATCAATGATCACAATCTCACCTGGCTTCAAATCACGAATCCACTCGGCCCCGATGACTTCAAAAGCGCAGGTTTCAGAGGAAACAACCACCGCTCCGTTGGCCATTTTCCCGATTGAAAGAGGACGAAAACCATTTGGATCAAGAGCCGCAATCAACTTATCCTCAAACAACAGGATATAAGCAAATCCACCTTTGACAAGGCTAAGCGCCTCTTTGATTTTACCCATTAAGTTCGGATTGTGACTCCGACGAATGAGGTGAGCCAAGATTTCCGAGTCCGAAGTCGCGCTGAAAATCGCTCCTCTATCTTCCAATTCTTTCTTGAGAGAGTCCGCATTGGTCAGATTTCCATTATGAGCCAAGCCAAACTGCATATCATGAAAACGGAAGAGGAAGGGCTGAATGTTATCTACAGAAGCTTCACCAGCAGTCGCGTAACGAACATGCCCAATCGCACCAGTTCCTGTCAATTTATCCAAATTAGCAGGATTTCTGAAGACTTCTGATAGAAGCCCCATATCACGATGCCGCTTTAGTTTCCCTTGGTCATTGGAGAGGATTCCTGCCCCCTCCTGACCACGGTGCTGAAGACTATGTAGACCAAAATAGGTCAATTTAGCAGCATCTGGATGACCCCAGATACCGAAAACACCACATTCTTCATTAAGAGATTTTACTTCGTATGTCATTTTATATACCTTTTATTTCCCTGTGAAATAACTCACCGCTGACGCGAATAGGTGCTGGTCTTTATTTCCTGGAATATTTTGGAAAAGACCGTCTTCATAACGTTCTGAGTGTCCCATTTTACCAATGATTTGGCCGTTCTTGCTAGTAATTCCCTCTATAGCATTTACAGAACCATTTGGATTGTACTTAGAATCCATACTTGGTTTGCCTTCGAAGTCCACGTATTGGCTAAAGATTTGTCCATTGTCACGGAGCTCTGCAAATTCCTCAGCTGTCACGACAAATTTCCCTTCACCGTGCGAAACAGGAATGGCGTGGATATCACCCACTTGCACACCAGTCAACCATGGTGAGTTGGTATTGGCAATGCGAGTTTCTACCATCTTGGCCACGTGTTGGTTGGCGTCATTGTAGAAGAGGGTTGGGCTAGTACTGCTGGCATCTTCAAAGTTCCCGTATGGAAGAAGACCTGATTTGACGAGGGCCTGGAATCCATTACAGATACCGATAATCAATCCACCACGGGAGATAAAGCTATCAATAGCTACACGCACTTTTTCATTGAGCAGAATATTGACAATGAACTTAGCTGAACCATCTGGCTCGTCCGCAGCTGAGAATCCACCGGCAAAGAAGAGAATGTTCGCCTTGCCGATGTTGTCAACCATGGTTTCAACTGACTTGACAATGGCTTCTTCATTCAAGGTCACAAATGGCACCAAGTTGACCTCTGCACCTTCTTTTTCGAAGGCCTTGGCTGAGTCATATTCTGAGTTAGTTCCTGGGAAGACTGGGATATAGACTACCGGTTTTTCAACTTTTTCTTTAGCTTGGATGACTGTGTTAGTAGCGACAACTGGAACTTCTGTTAGTTCTTTAGCTTGGACAAACTCTGTTGGGTAAACTTCTTCCAATTTGCCTTGGAAGGCACTGTCAAGTTTGTTTCCATCTAGCTTCACACCATTGACAGTCAGTGTAAAGTCTTCTTTTGTTTGTCCAATCTTCTCTACTCCAGTAATTTCTTCAGGAGAGGTGAAAACAAATCCGCCCAATTGTGCTGTCAAAGAACTTTCAAGTTCAGGCAAGATTACCTCTGCACCAATATGATTTCCAAAGGTAGCTAGAGCCAAACTTTCAACCACACCGCCGTATTTAACAGCTGAAGCTGCTGTTACTTTGTGAGCCTTTTTAAGGGCTTCAAACTGAGCAAAGTTAGACTTAATCAAGTCAAAATCAATCTCTACTGAAAGGGCTTGACCGGGGATGTAATAGATGTTTTCACCAGCAGTTTTGAACTCTGGAGAGAGGACCTTACGGCTATCTGCCGTCGTCACCCCAAAGGCAACCAAGGTTGGTGGCACCGTCAGTTCTTCAAAGGTACCAGACATGGAGTCCTTACCACCGATAGATGGCAAACCAAGCTGAATTTGTGCCTCGATAGAGCCTAGGAGAGCTGCTACTGGCTGACCAAAACGCTCAGCTTGTTTATCCATGCGCTCGAAATACTCTTGGTAAGAGAAGCGAGCCTTAGACCAGTTTGCACCAGCAGCTACCAAACGAGCAGTCGCTTCGATCACCGCATAAGCAGCACCGTGGTATGGAGACCATTCAGCTACATATGGGTTGAAACCTTGAGCAATGACTGAAGCAGTATGAGTCACACCGTGTTGAACTGGCAATTTCTGTACAGATGCCTCAGTTGGAGTGAGTTGATATCGACCGCCAAGTGGGTGATTAATCGTTGAGCGTCCAACAGAGCAGTCAAAGATAGTCTGTAATCCTTTTTGACTCGCATGGTTGAGGTCAGATAGAACCGTAAGGGTATCTGCTTCAAGTGTGTCAGCAGATGTTTGACGTTCTTCTGGGAGTGTGACATCCTTGTCCACAACTTTGGCATCGACGACCACGCGCACACCATTGGTGTCAAGGAAACGACGTTCCAAGTCGACAATGGTTTCACCATTCCAGTGCATGACTAGATTTGGTTTTTCAGTCACTGTCGCCACGACAACAGCATCAATATTCTCTTTGTTACATTCTTCAACAAAGGCATCTACATCTTCAGGACGCACCACAACCGCCATCCGTTCTTGTGATTCAGAGATGGCAATTTCGGTACCATTCAAGCCTTGGTATTTAAGAGGCACCTTGTTGAGATCGATTTCAAGACCGTCTGCCAATTCACCGATAGCCACACAGACACCACCAGCACCAAAGTCGTTGGATTTCTTGATGAGACGAGTGACATCACCATTACGGAAGAGGCGCTGAATCTTACGTTCTTCGATGGCATTCCCTTTTTGAACCTCAGCTCCAGCAGTTTCCACAGACTCAACCGTTTGAACCTTAGAAGAGCCCGTCGCACCACCGACACCATCACGTCCAGTCTTACCTCCAAGGAGGATAATGACATCACCCGCTTCCGGTTTTTCACGGACAACATTGCCCTTTGGAGCCGCACCAACAACTGCACCTAGCTCCATGCGTTTAGCTACAAAGCCTGGGTGGAAGTATTCACGAACATAGGTCGTTGCAAGCCCAATCTGGTTACCATATGAAGAATAACCATGAGCCGCTGTTTTAGAAATAACCTGTTGTGGCAGCTTACCAGCACGCGTTTCCGAAATCGGTGCGGTAATATCTCCAGCACCCGAGATACGCATGGCTTGGTAAACATATGAGCGACCTGATAATGGGTCACGAATAGCACCACCGATACAAGTAGCCGCCCCACCAAATGGCTCAATCTCAGTTGGGTGATTGTGGGTTTCGTTTTTAAACATGAGGAGCCATGGTTCTTTCACACCATCAACGTCCACTTCGATTTCAACTGAGCAAGCATTGATTTCGTCAGACACTTCCATGTCATCCAAACGTCCATTGGCACGCTCATAACGACCGAAAATAGTCGCCATATCCATCAAGGTTTGTGGTTTTTCAGAACGGCCCAACTCATCACGCATAGCAATATACTTGTCATAGGTTGACTGCAATTGTTTTTGGAATTTAGAAGCTGAGAAATCAATCTGCTTTAACTCAGTCTCAAAAGTCGTGTGACGGCAGTGGTCAGACCAGTAAGTGTCCAAAACCTTGAGTTCTGTTTCCGTCGGCACGCGCCCGATTGACTTGAAATAGTCTTGGATAAAGAGCAAATCATCCACTTCCATGGCCATCCCTTGCTCAGCCTTGTAGCGAGCAAAGTCTTCTGCTGTATAGCTTTCAAAGAAAGTCAATTTCGGAATGGTCTTGTCTGACTCTGAAAATTCCTGCTTGGCAATCCCTGTCGTGATGTCCTTGAAACGAGAATCAACTGGGTTGAGTAAGTAGTTTTTGACCGCTTCTAACTCAGTCGCATCAATATCTTTATTGACCAAGTAAAGTTGGGCTGTATTAACCGTTACATCACTCGAACTTCCTAGTAAAAGCAAAGCTTCCTGTGAAGATGCTGCACGCTGGTCAAACTGCCCTGGTAGGCTTTCAATGGCAAAGAAAACATAGTTGGCAAGATCCGCCTGCACAGCCGCTTCGTCCAAGACATGGTCTGTCACCTGCTCAGAGAAGATGTGTTTCTCTGCAGGCGCAAACAAGCCCTCTGACAAGTCAAATACATCATAAACCTGCACGATACGAATACTTTTCAAGCTTGAAAGTCCCAAGTTGTGCTGGAGTTCTCTCACCAAACTCTCTGACTTGACCTGAAAATCAGCCTTTTTTTCAACAAAAATACGTTTATCCATCAATTCTTATTCCTTTATTTCAGCTCTTGCAATGTTTCCAAATGACCTTGAGAGTCTTGCAAATAGATTATTTCAATTCCTGCAACTTTTCCCAAACAATCTCGTAAACGTCTGTTAGTTCTCCTAATCCCCTACGGAAAACATCCTTATCCATGTGATTGCCATCTGCATCCCACAAGCGGCAGTTATCTGGTGAAAATTCGTCTGCTAAGATAATCTTGCCATCCTTGTCAAAACCAAACTCTAGCTTAAAGTCAATCAACTTAAGCCCAATCTCAGCAAACCAGACCTTCAAAAGTTCATTGATACGGCGAGTTTCTTCCTTCAAGTAGGCAATTTGCTGGTCATCCGCGATCTGTAGGAATTTCACATGCTCGTCATTGATAAATGGGTCATCCAAATCATCATTTTTGTAGTAAAATTCAACAATCGGAGTCTCCAAGGAGATTCCCTCATCCACCCCAAAACGTTTTGAAAAAGAACCAGCAGTATAGTTGCGGAGCACGACTTCTAAAGGAATAATCTTAACCTTTTTATTGAGTTGTTCCGTGTCTGAAAGTTTCTCCACAAAGTGAGTCGCCACACCAGCCGCATTTAATTTCTCAAAAATAAAAGATGAAATCTGATTATTCAATACTCCCTTGCCCGCAATCTGCTCCTTCTTGACACCATTGAAAGCAGTCGCCTGGTCCTTGTAAGTTGAAATAATAAGATTTTCATCCTCAGTTGTATAGATATCTTTAGCTTTTCCCGAATAGATCAATTGTTTTGACATTTTAAAGTTCGCCTTTCGTATTACTTGAGCACATTCTACCATAAAAAACCTAAAATTACAAGAATTTAACCGAATAAATAATGTAGTAACTTCAAAAATCATAAAGAAAAAACTGCAAGAAAAATCTTTCTCACAGTTTTAAAATCATTTAACTCTAAAAATACGAACATTACTCTTTGTTCAAAAATTGATCTAAATAATAACGTAGGTAACTTTTCTTGCCCGTAATCATCTGCAGACGACCTTCCACCCCGTACCGAAGTTTTTCAGCCTGCTCCGAAATTAGATTAGCCTCCGCCTCGATTTTAAAGAAATTCCCTTTTTCAGTCTTAGTAGCTGTCACATCAATACTTGTAATAGTAGAATCTAGGAAAAGTTGATTCTTGGCATCATGAGTCGTCGTATAGCGAACAGAATCACCGACCTTGATCCTTGCTACATCCTTTGAACTAAGATAAGCTGTTAGTTTGGCTTTCCCTTCTTTTTCCAAGGACGGATAGAGTTGGGCTAGTAGGGCACCTTCTGCAACCATGGTAGAATCACTGGTCTCATGATTAAGATGAAGCACCCCATCCTCACTCGCCGTAATTTTCCCCTTGTCTAAAAGATTTCCCTGTACCTTCCTACCTGACTCTGCCTCCAAGATTTTCTGCTCTAGAAGGGTCAATTCCTGACCAACCTTAGCCAAGTGTTGGGATTTGATAGACTCCAATTGACTGCTTAAGCCTGACGCATAGGCTTGCTGGGTACCTGAACCTGCATACTGGACACGATAAGTAGCAAGACTGGATTCTAACTGAGAAAGCTGCGCTTCAACCTGCGCCACGGCCTGAGCCTTAGCTTGCGGATTTTCCTCCCCCTGAGACTTGTAGGACTGGTAGAGAGAGTAGGCTAGATTCTGACTGGCCAAGGAAGCACCTGTTTCAATAGCTGACTTAGCTGTCTGGTAATCGCGAATTTTAGCCTCTGTTTGGCTGATGAGATTGCCGATTTCGGCTTGGGTTTGACTAGCTGCTGCATTCTGAGACGCGATGGTCTCATTTTGTTGCGATGTACTAGCCCTAAGACTGCCTGCTTGACTGATGTAGTCGCGAAAGGTGGCTTGGTAGCCAAACTTATCCTCCTCTGGAAAATAGTTCTCCCCTTCTTGCAGACTTTTTTGCAAATACTCCAATTGCTTTTTTTGATCCTTGAGCATGTCCAACTGACTGGCATAAGACTCCGCTTGGACACCCTCTGCCCCTTCCTGATATTGAACCAGAAGCTCCCCCTTCTTAACCAGCTTATTTTCTTCCAGATGATTGACAAGAATACGATTGTTGCTAGTTGACTGGATATTTGCAAGGATTCGACTAGGCTCAACAGTAGCTCTAGTAGACAAACTCATCTCCTTCTCTGCAAATGTTGCAAACCCAAGCAAAAACACAAGCAGAAGGGACATGGGTACAATCACCCGACTGGAAAAATTATGGTAACGACGATTATAAAACTCCGCACTTTCTAAAAATTCTGGTTTCATCCTCTCCTCTTTCTAGCTATTCACCAAATGGGCATAGAAGCCACCCTGTGCAAGCAAATCAGCATGATTTCCTTCTTCAACAATCTTGCCCTGATCCAAAACAACCACCTTCTCTGTCCGCTCAGCAATGGTCAAGCGGTGGGCGATGAAAATCAAGGTCTTGTCTAAAGCCATAAGATTATCGACAATTCGCTTCTCTGTCAGAATATCCAAACTACTAGTTGCCTCATCCAAAATCAAGACCGGCGCATCTGTCAAGAGAGCACGCGCCAAAGCAATTCTCTGACGTTGACCACCTGAGATCCCTGCCCCATCCGAAGTCAATTCTGTCTGGTAATTCAGTGGCATGCGCTCAATGTCCTCCCGAATCTCTGCCAATTCGACCGCCCGTAAGATATCTTCCTGTGTCGTCCCCTCCTTGGCTCCCAAAAGAAGATTGTCCAAAATCGTTCCGTTAAAGACATAGGGCTGTTGAGGCAGATAGTTGATATACTGGCGCAAGGCCTTTTTATCAATCTGATTGAGATTGACACCACCCAGACTAATCTCCCCTTGACTTGGGTCGTAAAAATTAACCATCATCTTGGCCAATGTCGTCTTACCTGACCCTGAAATTCCCACAAAAGCCACCTTAGAGCCTTGGGGAATAGTCAAATTGATATCCGACAAGACATCTCGACCATAGCCATACTTGTAGGAAACCTGCTTGAAGGTCATATCTCCCTTCATCAGGCTCAGATTCTCAACTGTTTTCTTCTCCTCAAACTCAGAAGCTACCAGATAAACCTCATTTAGGCGGTTATTAGCAACCTGCGCTGTCTGAAGCTTGGTTTGCAGATTGATAATATTTTCCAAAGGATTGGTAAAGTAAACAAGCAAGGTATTATAGGTAATCAACTGCCCCAAACTCATCTTGCCATCCATGACCAGAACAGCCCCCATCCAGATAATGCCGACATTGAGCAAGAGATGGGCAACTTTTTTCAGAGCCTTTTGCTGACTTTCTGCCCGACTATAGGTAAAGGATTTTTTCAGATAATCCACAAATTCCTTGTCAATCTTTTGGTAACGCTGACTTTCACTGGTCAAGGACTTAATAGTCTCAATACCGTTGATATCCTCGATGATAGAGGAAGACAGAACCGCATTAGCTTCCATGGTATCCCGATTCATCTTTTCAAACGGCTTCATAAAGGCAAAGATAATCACTGTATAGATAGGAAGCGCCAATAAAGTCATGAAAAAGAGATTGGTATTTTGTGAAAATAAAACAAGGGAAATAATGACAACCGTTGACACATCTAGGAAAATCGAAAGGATGGTCGAAGCCAGCGCATCGATAATACTGTTAGCATCCGTGAAACGAGACACGATTTCCCCTGTCCTGCGTGTCGCAAAGAAGGACATGGGCAAGTGAAAAACATGCTTGATATAGGACAAAATCACATCAATCGACAAGCGTTGCCCCAAAACAAGTAAGAGATACTCCTGAGCGTAAGACAAGATCTGCTGGAGAATATAAACGATAACCAACCCAATAGAAATAATCCCCAGTGTCGAACGCATCTGATCTGGCACATAGGTATCAATGATAGACTGCAGATAATAAGAACCCACAATGTTAATCAAGGTTACCAAGAGCGTTGCCAAAACGATATTAGCAATCAAGCCACGCTGCTTCACTAATATAGGGATAAAAGAGAGCAGACCATTCTTTTGATCCTTATGAGGCTTGTAGTCTGGACTAGGTGCCATAAAAAGAGTCACTCCTGTCCATTCTTCCGCAAAGCGCTCACGTGGCAGTTTGGTCAATTTAACCCCAGGATCTGGATCAGCAATATGAATGCTATCCTTGTCCTGCCCAGTCACCACATAGTAGTGGAGCAATTTCCCTTCCTTAAGAACATGAGCAACAAAAGGAAAGGTCAAATCTGGCAAGTCAAAGAGCGTCATATCCGCCTTAATGGCTCGCGTCTCAAAACCAATCTCCTCTGCCACCTTGACCAAGCCCAAAGCCGTTGTCCCATCCATGGTTGTCTTGGCCAATTCTCGCAAGTGAGCTAAAGAATAGTAACTACCATAGTAGCCAAAAACCATGGCTAATGAAGCTACACCGCAGTCCATCTGATCCACCTGCGGACGATAGTGACGTTTCCCAAATTTCATATTCATCTCCTTTTTTCTAAACTCATCTGATAATACCTATCTTACCCCAATCCCCAAACAAAAACTTGACTTCCTTCCCAAATGCGCCTATCTCCCTCCCAACTGCACTTTTTGGATAAAAAAATAGGCAGAACAAACGTCATGCCTAAAATATATATTTATAAAGATTAAATTGTCAAATAGAATGTTGATTTACATTCTTAGTAATATGCAACTCTTCTTATCTTGCTATTCTTTACTTTTGACGACTTCTACCACATCTCCTACACTTTGGAGTTGGTCAATTTCCTCATCGCTGATTTCGATAT
>CAURTW010000033.1:0-14477 GCA_963527705.1 uncultured Streptococcus sp. | reverse complement strand
TTAAATCTGTTCTTGAATGGCTTTCATACGAAGTTCATCCATTTGAAAACAAACCCGTCATGATTGTGGGAGCTTCTTACTACGACCAAGGTACTTCTCGCGCCCAAGTTCACCTTCGTAAGATTCTTGACGCTCCAGGTGTCAATGCCTATACACTTCCTGGAAACGAATTCCTTCTTGGTAAAGCCAAAGAAGCTTTTGACGCAGAGGGCAATATCACGAATGAAGGAACAGTTAAATTCCTCGAAACTTGCTTGGATAATTTTGTAAAATATGTAGGAGTTGTTTCAAAATTGAAAAAACCAAAACCAATTGAACCAGAAGATTTGGATTGTGGCAGACCAATTGCTACCACAATCACAGAAGTTGATCCCGATGATCCAGAATGGGTTGAAAAAGTTGCTGAAATTACTGGTGCGGTTTCAGGTGATACCTATGTCAAACTAGATCATGGTATCTTAACTGTTAACCAAATCGATATGTTCTTGAAAGCAATGCCATTTGAATTGACATTTGCAGATGATAACAACCAATTCTTATACTACAATAATGTTCACCAAGATCCAAACACCATGTTTGCTAAACGTGTACCATCTCAATCTGGTAACCGTCTCTCAACTGTCCATAACTCACTTCCCGGTGGACGTATGAAAAATGTTGAATGGGTTGTCGGTGTACTGCGTAATGGTGATCAAGAATATGTTCGTACAATCGTTCCTGGATCTCCTGCAGGGGTTATCAATACTCACAACTATCAAGCTATGTACTATCCTGATGGATCATACGCTGGTATCAATGAAATAGTCTTCAACTTCCAACCATGGCTTGATTGGTACCTCAATACAACTGGTCAACGTCTAGTTGGTGGAAATGCTGCAGCTCCTGCTGGCGGACATGGTCACGGTGATGCAGATGCTACATCTGGAGCTTCTGATGCAGGTGAGGCTGGAGGTCACGGTGGTGGCGCAGACGCTACATCTGGCGCAAGTAACTAATAATAGTTTTAGGAACCATTTTGGTTCCTTTTTAAGTGACAAAAGACTAGCAGTTTGTGTCTGCTAGTCTTTTGGTTATTATTTTATCTATCCTTGTTAAAAGAAAGAATATTTATTATGAATTTGGGTCATCGAGACTACGACCATGTAATCCTTTTTCACGTTGAACTTGGCGTAGTTTTTCTGGTGTAACATCGTTTCCTTCTTCGTCCACGATTTTAATTCCTTCAATGTGGTGACGAACAGCCCGACGATACCCTTCGATGTACTCCTCACGTAGTTTAGCTTGTTCCACCTTTTCCTCTGGGGTCAAGCCTTCTGCTTTTTTCTTTTTAGCAAGCTCGTTGATACGAGCAATTTTTTTCGGATCCATTTCTTCTCCTTTGTGATAAGATAAAGTCCGTTTGACTGAGTTTATTTAGTATTGATTTGGTTAAAACGAGCAAGTTTAGCTGCTTTCTTGGTTAATTGCGACAAGATTGCCAAACGATTTTGTCGAACAGTCTGATCTTCAGTCATTACCATGGTATTTTCAAAGAAAGCATCAATAATTGGACTAAGCTCAAAGAGTTGTTCTAATTGCTGACTTGCAGTCCCTGACAAAACGAGTGATTCGACGGCTTCTGCCAAGGCTTTCTCTTCTTCATTTTCAAAGAGAGCTGGATCAACCGTGTCGGATCCTTCTGCTTTCTCAGCCAAATTGAAAGCACGTGAGAGGGATTCGACAGACGATTTGAAATCTTCTTTCTTGCTTGCTTCTACGAGAGCACTTGCTGCTTCCAACATATCTGCCACAACAAAGTTTAAACCTGCTAGAACAGCTTCCTTGATATCTTTTGGAGTAGAGCCCATCATCTTATCAACACGAGCCTTGATAAAGTCCATGACCTCCGCTTTATTTTCATAAGTTAAGCTGTCGAATTTCAAAGCATAAAGGCTATCAATCAGCTCATCCATAGCAATGTGCCAACCAAAGGCATCCAAGATACGAACCACGCCTTGAGTTGCACGACGAAGGGCATAAGGATCATTAGAACCTGATGGAATCAAACCTACTGAGAAGAAACTCAAAATCGTATCCAATTTGTCTGCAATGGCAAGCACTGCACCGACCTTGCTCTCTGGAAGTTCGCCTTCGGCTGATGTAGGCATGTAGTGTTCACGAATAGCAGCTGCAACTGCTGGAGTTTCCCCAGCAAGAAGGGCATATTTTTCACCCATAATTCCTTGGAGTTCATCAAATTCACCAACCATTCCTGTCAACAAGTCAAACTTGTAAATAGCAGCTGCACGGGCTAGGTCAATCGTTTCATCCGCTGACAAACCAGCTTTTTCTGCCAAGAGAATGGCAATTTTACCTGTACGAATCATGTGTTCACGAAGGGAACCAATTTTCTCATGGAAGGTTACATTGTTTAATTTTTCAACAAGGTCAGAAATAACCAATTTTTGGTCTTCACGCCAGAAGAATTCTCCGTCTTCTAAGCGAGCAACTAAGACTTTTTCATTTCCCTTGATGACATTTTCCAAATACTCTGCATTTCCGTTACGGACAGAAATGAAGTTTGGCAAGAGCTTGCCATCTTGATCACGAACAACAAAGTAACGTTGGTGTTCTTTCATCGAAGTTACCAAGACTTCTTCTGGAACGTCAAGGTATTTGGCATCAAAACTTCCCATAAAGGCAGTTGGGTATTCAACCAAGTTCAAGACTTCATTAAGCAAATCAGCATCAATTTCGATACTTACACCATGTTTTGCCTCAATTTCCTTGATTTGGTCAACAATCATTTGCTCACGTTCACGTGGATCTGCGATTACAAACTGTGCACGAAGATCTTCTTCATAGCTCAATGCTGACTGAATCTTAGTTTCTTGTCCCAAGAAACGATGACCACGGCTCACACGACCTCCCTTGATATCAAGGAAATCCAAATCAAACTCTTCTTCATCTAAAAGAACAGTTAAAGTATGAACAGGGCGAATGTATTCAAAGGTGTTGTTAGCCCAGTGCATGCTGACAGGGAAAGTCAAGGACTTCAAGACATCCACAACACCTGGAACAATGACTTCAACTGCTTGACCAATTTCTTCCTTAGTGACATAGACATATTCTTCACCCTTAATTTCACGGAATTCGATATCTTCAACAGTCAAGCCTTTTCCATGGACAAATCCTTGAGCTGCTTTGGTGAAGTTCCCATCACTATCCAAGGCAATTTTCTTTGCTGGCCCCTTAAAATCTTCAGTCAAATCAGACTGTTTATCTGCAAGACCAGTCACACGAACAGCTAAACGACGTGGTGTCGAGAAGGTTTGAACAGCTTCAAAAGACAGGCGGTTTTCCTTGAGGAAGGCTGACATTTTTTCGCCTAGTTGTTTTTCACTTGGTGTGACAACATAGGCTGGTAATTCTTCAAGACCGAGTTCTACTAATAAGTTTTTTGTCATGTTTTTTCTCCGAAAAGTATCTTTTTATTTTCCAGTTTGCCTTATGTGATTGGCACGCAAGCAACCGACTTCGTCGTTTCATTGCTAAAATTGGAGCCAAAAGTCTCCAATTTTGCCTAGTATCCTTAGCTTCACTAAGGATACCTTCATCACTGCGGCAACTGGCTCAGGGCTCACTCTGTTCGCCCATTTTCGTAATTTGTCACTCTCTTTATTCTGCGTCTTCTGCTAAGAGTTTAGCTCGTGTTGCTTCATCCAAAAGTGGGTAGCCTAGGCGTTTGCGCTCTGCCACAAAGGTTTTGGCTACGACACGGGCCAGGTTACGGATACGAGCGATATAGCCTGCGCGCTCTGTTACAGATACGGCACCACGCGCATCAAGCAGGTTAAAGGTATGTGAACATTTGAGAACATAGTCATAGGCAGGGTGAACCAAACCTTCTTCCAAGGCGCGACCAGCTTCTTTTTCAAACTTATCAAAGTTTTCAAGCAACATTTCTTGATCCGAAATTTCAAATGAATATTTTGAGTGCTCGTACTCAGGCTGGATAAAGATTTCTCCGTATTTTACACCATCAGCCCATTCGATATCATAGACAGAATCTACTTCCTGAATATAAGAAGCCAAGCGCTCCAAACCATAGGTAACTTCCGCAGTCACAGGACCTGTTGCCAATCCACCGACTTGTTGGAAATAAGTAAACTGAGTGATTTCCATCCCATCAAGCCAAACTTCCCAACCAAGACCAGCTGAACCAGTTGATGGGTTTTCCCAGTTGTCCTCAACAAAACGGATATCGTGCTCCAAAGGATTAATTCCCAATTTTTCCAAAGATTCAAGGTAAAGTTCTTGAATATTTGATGGAGAAGGCTTCATGACCACTTGGAATTGGTGGTGTTGGTAAAGACGGTTAGGGTTTTCCCCGTAGCGACCGTCAGCAGGACGGCGTGATGGCTCTACATAAGCCGCATTCCATGGCTCAGGCCCGATGGCACGAAGGAAGGTGTAAGGACTCATAGTTCCCGCACCTTTTTCATTATCATAAGCCTGCATGAGCATACAACCTTGGTCATTCCAAAATTGTTGCAAAGTCAAAATAATTTCTTGAAATGTTAATTTCTTAGACATTGTTTACTCCTTTTGATATAAATTACTTGCGACACGAGTCTGCCTCGTCGATCATACGAGGCAAGACGAGTTAGTACTGCGTCTAGCTCAGGCACTCTAGTGCTGAGCGTGGGGCAATTCGACTGTAAGGAGGTCTCTGCCACTGACGCAGTGAAATGTTAATTTCTTAGACATTGTTTACTCCTTTAGTTTTTATATTTCTTTTCCAATTAATTTCTGCTGAACAAACCAATTTAACAAGGGTAGAGTTTTATCTGTATTTGCCCATAATTGATAAGAATCGAAGACCGCTTGTACACTACCTAGATTTTCTACCAACTTATCTATTGTCAAAAAACTACGCCAGTATTCGTAAAAAATACTTGCATAGTTCTTATCATAAGTCGAAGAACCAAAATCATTCAATGAATGCCAACCATACTTCTTCTGAAAAAGTTCTACAAGAGATTGATTACAAATTTTTTCCGCTTGAAATTCCTCTTCTGTCAAGAAATACTTGCGACTAATATATTCAACCATCCCCTCTTCGAACCAGATATAAGAGTCATAACCATCAAAATCATCTAAAAAATGCTCCGACCAATGAGCTAACTCATGTCCTACAATCTGTAAGAGGAAATTTTCAGATAAAGAATGATAGTGACTTTCTATTGCTTGAGTTTGCTGAGAACACTCGTAGTCCATCAACTGATACAAATACAACTCTTTCCAAACAGCTAAATCAGGCGTCATAACCATTCGTCTATTATTTGTATAGGCTGGAACAGCACTTTCCCTAATAATCTGTGTAGCAGCATTAAAACTTGACCAAATAACGGCTTGCGGTAAATCACAGACTGCAAGTTCATTCTTTAAAAAAGATTGATAATCTTTCAACTTTTCAGTATTTCTTACTACAAAATCACGAAATGTAGCTAGTTGACTATCGTCTTTTACAAGATAAAGGTTTTCCACGTCTCTCCTTTCTTTCACATAATAGACTGAATAAGCGAAAGAACCGCGTCCGACAATCCTAGGTTGATTTAACCTAGGGGCGTCAAAAACGCGGTTCCACCCTAATTTATTACTTCATTGTTTTTGAAAATACTACAGAAAGCGCCAGCTCTTTATTTTGTCCTACTTGGCTCCCACTATCCCAAGCTCGCTTGAAGAACGCCATAAGACTTTCTTTCCTGCTGACTATTATATCAGAATTGTAACATACTGTAAATCAAAAACTATAGAAAGATGTATAGCAATCTACTCACTTTTTGAAAAAGTTGCAAGTCCAATAACTGACAACAAGAGAGAAATTCCTGAAATACTTACAATAATAGAAATCATGTTATTCTCACCAGTGGCTGGTAATTGTTTTTCTTCTTTGTTGACTGTAGCTAAAAGCACTTGTTGACCACCTCCAGCTAGTGTTTTATTCTCATGATTAGCTTCTATAATTGATGTAGCTTTCTCAATTTTATCATTGCTAATTGAAGGCTTGATAGTTGAGACTTGTCTATTGTGACTTACTAATTTAACAGGTTTCACTTGAAAAACCGGCTTAACTGGTGCAACTGGTTTGGTTGGAATCTCTACTTTATTAGCCTTAAGTTTTACAGCCGTTTCTTTTAGAGCATTGATTACTTCATTAATTTCTTCTTGGCTAGCTTCTACATTTTCCAAAAGTAACTTAGCTTTGTTGAAAATAAGATTATATGCATCTTTCTCCTCTTTACCAGCTGTCAAAAATCTTGGATCTTTGTCTTGGAACTTCACTTCATCCACGATAACATTCTTCAGGCTCATGAAATCTGTTTCTTTCCCATTCAGCTGGTCTTGTGCTTTCAAGAAAGCGGTCAATAGACGGTCGATTTCATCTTGAGTTATCAAATCTTTTGTAATTAATAATGCCAAGAGTTTAAATTCACGATCATATTGACCTTTGAGTTCTTGATTAGAATTTATATATTTACCTTTTTTAACTGTCTCAGCATATGCTTTAATAGCATTCTTCAATGATGTGATATCAGATTCCTTACCATCCAATGTTTGCATAGCAGACTCTAAAGCCTTAACAATTTGGTCAATTTTATCTTGGTTAAGTTTACTTCCCAATGCTAGTTGCGCATCTTTGACACTTTGATCAAAAATCTCTTTTAACTTCTGTTTTGTATTATAATATCTCGGAGTTTTAACTACTTCCATTTGTTTATTTAAAGCTGCAATCAGAGCTAACTTAGAAACAACTGAAAGTGACAAAACATTATTTTTACCAAACAGAACTTTAAATGGTTGAAGATTATCAAGTAATTCATAACCGTTTGACAGATTTACAAGAATTTTATATTCACCAGTAACCACTTTCTTACCATAAGAATGTTTACCATATGTTTCAGCTGGCAAGACTTGACTCTGACCGTCTTCACCTACTAAAGTAATCGTTGTAGTTCCAGGAACAGCTTGATTAAAGCCAACCGTTACTGGGGCATATTTCATTTTGTTAGCCAAGAAGGTAATAGTTTGAAAACTATTTTCTTTCGTTAAATCAAATTCCTTAGATAGAGCACTCACAAATTTCAACTCTGTACGGTCATAGCTAAAAATTTCTGCAACATAATGCCCAAATTTCAAGAAATTAATATCTTTTGACTTATCAACGGTTACATATTGACCTTCGCTATTTTTAATGCGATAAACATAAGTTGTATCAATCTCATCCTTGGTTTTATTGTTTAGTATAGCAATTTTTACACGACCACTATTTTCTTCACCTACAAGATCTTTGAGAGATATAAAATCTACATTTCCCGCAAAGTCTTCTACATAATAGAAGATTTTCGATTTATCAATGTTCTTAGGAAGTGTATAACTACCATCTTCATTTTGTTTGATAATTTGATACTGTTCGATTTCTGAATCTGTCGCCTCTCTATTTTCAGAAGGACGAATATAAAAGACTTTTTCTAGAAGAATTCCACCATTTCCGACATCCTGAGGTTTGCGAGCTATAAATTGTTCTTGATCTTCTTGAGAACGAATATATCCCGAAGTAATCAGAGGTTTTTGTGTATCGATTTGAATTTTAAATGTTGTATATTGTTCCTCAGCTCCAGGGACATCTGGCTTATAACTAATAACATAGTCATAAATTCCATCAGAAACTCGATTTCCATTAGAATCCTGTCCTCCCCAAGCTGTTTTATCTACAATATAACTTCTTGGATTTCTAGTATCGCCATCAAAATAATTTTTTACAAGGTCTGTTGGACGACTTTGCCAAATAGGCTGACTGTGTGTTGTATCCGAAGAAGCATAAACCGTCGCACGAAGATTTACCAAGTTTCTATAGACAAGAGTTTTAAACTGAACAGAATCTTTATTACCATCCTCATTTGGCGAGATAGCAAGGCGGATGTTCCCCTTTTCATCTAATTGAAGATGGTATTTTCCTTCAGCATCTTGTTTCACTCCGAGTACAGTCACTCGATTTCCTTGACGCTCTGCTTTTAAAACATTTACATCATTTTCAGAACTTGTTAAATAAGTTGCATCGTCTGAAGGTGAAATTCCTGGATTATCTTTATCAATTTCAGAGTAAAATCCACTGTTTCCTTCCTTAATCAATTGATAAATTGGTTTTTCAATTGCAGGTAGATTTTGGAATTCTCCCTTAAATCCCATAAATGGTAAACCAATAACAGAACCATCATCTGCAGGATTGACAAATCTAACAAATCCTTCTAGAAAATATCCATTTGGCATTATTTTGCTAAGTTCTTCAGTAAACTTACTTGTATCTACACTAACTGTTACCGTCTTCGTACTATGAGCTTTCACAGTTACTTCAGGCCAAACTGTTTCAGTTAGTTTTCGTGGACGGAGAGTGAATTTCCCTTCTTCAACTTCGTCCGTATTTGTATTTACAATCATCTTCAATGTTTGGTCTTTATCTGAAATATTATGAATTGTAACTTCAAAGGTAAATTTATCACCAACATTGCCAAGAGTAACACTTGGATAGTTATTTGCACCTGTTACAAATAAATCTGTGCTTGTTGCCGCCATCGTGTCAACTACGCCCGCACCTTGCTGACGTGGAGAAGTATAGGCTCCAGTTTGTTTATTAAAATGTGGTTTTGCAGTAGACATAATTAAAGCTTTTACAATCTCTGAAATTTGACTAGCTGATAATTCAGGATGTTTTTTCGCTAAATATTCTTTGACTAATGCTGCGACACCAGCTACATGAGGAGCCGCCATACTTGTTCCACTGATACTTCCATAGCTATTATCGTTAAATGATGAATAGATATTTCCACCAGGTGCAGTAACATCTGGTTTCAATTGTCCATCAGTTGTAACTCCCCAACTTGAAAAATCTGATAATTGATCTGCAACGTCTGATTTACGATTATCCATCTTGTGATTAAAGACAATTTTATACTGACCAGACTTAAGAATTTCACCATAATGTTTTGAAATAAAGACAGATGGGATTTTCTTAGCATCACCTGTAACAGACATACTAACATTTGCACCTTCAACGTTGTTATAAATTAAAACTCCAGCTGCACCGTGTTTAAGAGCATTTTTAATCTTATCAGAAAAATTAATTTTACCACGTTGAATCAGTGCTAACTTGCCTCTTACATCAATATTAGCAAAATCTTCTTCACGACCAATACCCGCTGCTACATATTCGTATTCTTTCCCTTTTTCAAAATCTTTTTCTGTTTCAGGTCTATTAAAATCAAACTTACCATAATCAAGGGTAGCGTCATTTTCTAAACCTTTTACTTCAAAGACTTCAGTAGTTAGAATTTTATTATTAATCGAAGCAACAGAAATTGAATCTTCCACTGTAGAGGGATTTCCGACGAGACCATAATCAGGATTTGCTGCCAATGGTTGTGAAAAACCTCTACCGAAAGTATTACTATTACCAGCAGCAATAACAACAGATACTCCTTTAGCGCGTGCTCTTTTTACTGCATCAATGATATCTGAACCTGCATCTACCGTTGAACCCGCACCTGCACCCAAACTCATATTGATCACATCTGCACCTAGTGCAACTGCATCATCAATAGCTTTTACATAGAGGGCAGATGCTGTAGTTTTATCTCTGTCTGAAAAAACTCTCATAAACATAATTTGAGCTTCTGGCGCCACCCCATAAACCTTCTCAGAATTCGGGGCTTTATTAACAGGATTTCCAGCTACAATCCCAGTAACATGCATTCCATGAGACTCTTTTTCAGCTTCTTTTATATTATCAGTTCCATCAAAGTAATCATAAGCATATACTACTTTATCACTGTACCATTTCCCATAGTCAATACCAGCGGCCTTTTTAGCTTTTTCGATATCATCCTGATTTTTAAATTTCGCCTTTGACGGATCAGAAATACGCAAAACCTCATGATTCAAATCAAGCCCTGAATCTATAACAGCGACTACAGTTCCTTGTCCTTTATGTCCTGCTTCCCAGGTTTTTGGGACAGTAATAATTTCATTACTGGAGATACTGTTTGGCTTTTCTTTATGTCTACCTTGAGATAACGACTGTGATTGTAAGCTTTCCGAAGAAGAATTACTTTTCACTGCTGATTCTTCCTTCTTCTCTTCACTTTTTATAGCAGTCGTTTCTTTCTGTGTGGTTACATTCTTGTCTGACTTATTATCTCTATATTCTATAGAATCATCTTGTTTTAATGACTCTGTCACTTCTGTTTTTTCCTTCGAAGAAGAATTTAGAGCATTCTTGTCAGCCGTGACTGGCGGTGCGAGCTTATTTGAATCATCTAATTTATTAGTCGTTACAGCATGTGTAACTTGATTGGATGCTTCAAATTTTCCCTCATCGGCACTAACCTGTGCGAAAGCAAATCCGAATGCAAAGACCGTTAGCAGAAAAATCGTTGCTACTTGGTACTTTTTATGACAAAAATCTTTGCAATCTCCCATAAAATCACTCCTTTTTATTTAAATTAAAAGTATTATATACTAAATTATCAGAAAATTCTATCAAAAACTTATTTTGTAACAAAATTGTAATATTAACTAATCATCTCACGAGATTTAAACATAAAAAAATTTAGCCTCGATTAATACAAGACTAAATTTATTTATTGAAAAATTACTTACGATTTAATTAGTCATTCAGCAAAAATCTTACTGATCACGGTCATAGAATAGTTCATGTGCTTTTAATCGTGAATTAAGCATTTCAGGAACTGTAACAAAGTGATATCCTTGCTCTTTTAGATAATCTATAATCTTTGGTAAAGCATTCACTGTTTCAGCATGAATATCATGCATTAAGATAATCGAACCATTACGAACTTGACGCTGAATTTCTGTCAAAATTGCTACTTCATTTTTACTCTTCCAGTCTAGACTATCCACATCCCACATAATAAAGCTCAAATCGAGACTATTGCGAATGTCATCTGTAATAGCTCCATAAGGGGGACGCATAAGTTTGGAGCTAGGCCCCAACACTTTAGTTAGCGCATCCTCAGTATCAGTAATTTGTTTTTTAGCTTCATCAAGGGAAAGTTTTGAAAGCACTGGATGACTCCAACTATGGTTTCCAATAACATGGCCATCCGATTTCATACGTTTCAAAATCTCTTCATTTCCAGAAACATTCTTACCTAAAACAAAGAAAGTTGCCTTGATGTCATACTTAAAAAGAGTATCTAATGCTTGATTTGTCGTCGTAGGATTTGGTCCATCATCAAAAGTCAAGGCCACTACTTTACGATTTTTCTTTTCATAATAAGCCTTATATAGCTCTGCATCCTTATCTAATAAATAAGAGGACTGAATAACTTCAAAGAAACTAGATACTGGCAAGGTAATCTCATCTAAATTTTCCACTGCCTGACTCGGATAAAGAATCATTTGGCTATCCTTATAATCAAAGTTCCATGCAGACAAGTCTTGGTCAGAGAAGCCTTTAACAACTTGATCAATCTTTTCTTGCTCCACTTTCTTATCCTGTAAGAAAGAGGTGATTTCTTTTAACAACTGCTCTTTGGCTTTACTAGGATCTGAAAATAATTGATCAAGTGTAAAAGGTTTACCATCTTCTGTCAAATGTACTTTTGCCAGACTAGTTTTTTCAGTCTCTTCAACTTTTGACGAAGTTAAATCATAGACTTGTTTCATCACACTTCGGTTGACAATCCCTTTCAAAGTCGAATCCTGTTTCTCCGTATAATAAAAAACCAGATTTTCCTTGTCTTCCAGATTTTCCTTAATATCCTGTGTCATGATTTCTTGTACAGATGAAATCACTTGCTCCCCTTGGAGAGGATAATAGGCAATTACTTCTGCTTGTCCCTTACGAAAATGATCTTTCTGATTTCCCTCACTTAATTGATCATCTTTCTCTTTTTTGAGAGATTCAATCCTTTGTTCAAAACTTTGCTTTGTATATATTTTGTACCCAATCATTGAACCAAGGACACAAATACTTACTAAAAAGATAGCTACCAGGGCTATCAAACCGATTCTCTTTTTATCGTGCTCAACACGTTTTGCTCTACTTTTATCCATAGAACCATCATATCAAATTCAGGCTATAATTTCAATGAGAAATAAGTACTATCACTCGTTTTGAACAAAAAAATAGACTCCATAATATCTATAGGGGATTTACCCACTACAAATATTACAGAGGCTTTTATTATGTTAGAAACGAATCGTCTCACGTGTTTTTTCGTATGAAGTGACAAAACGGTTGGTTACACCTGGTTCTGCAACTTCCAAAGCTTGCGAAATCTTATCAAATGAAGCATGATAATCAAATTCTTTTTCAAAAATTTCTAATGATTCATTAAAGGCTTCTTGAATTCGTTCATCAAATGAGCGGTAACGGTTCGAATACTGTAGCAATTGTTCTGTCAACGTTGCATATTGAACAATATTATAGGTTTCTTCTTCAAGTGCTTCCATATCATTTGTTGTAATTTCAAGCATACGGTTCACAGATTCGATATTGACCCGGGCTTCTTCTAGTTCAGCCATCAACTCTTCAGTATGGTTACTTGCTGTAAAGAACAACTGTAAGAAATTCTGAGGAATACCTGGAAGATTGCGTTTTTCCATATATCTCTTAATTGTGTGAAGACGATTAACATAAACATTTGCCTTCTGGCGAGCATTGATATCATCTTTTTCAATCTGAGCAAGGCGTTGACTAACCGCAACTTGTTCATCTTCAATTTCCTTCAAAGTCGCTTGTAAGTTTTCCAAACGATCTTCAAGGAATGAATAAGGTTCAGAATGTTCCTCTTGTTCAGAAGTTAATTCCAATACAGATTCTTCTAAAGATTCTAACTCAGCTTGTAATCTATGAACATGACTAACATCCGTTTCAGATAGTAGGTAATTGTTACTCAATCGTTGAATATCTTCCACTAAAACAGCATTACTATCTTTCATGTGTTTCAAATATGTAGGAAGGGTTGCAACTAAGCCTTCTACTACCTTTTGAGCAGCAATTTCTCGTGTAAAGATATCATAGAGTGCATTGATTTCTTCTTGAACTTGAGTATTTTCATACTCAGCATTATCCAACTCTAATTGTGCAATATTTTCGTGGTTTTTCTTCAAAGTTTCATAAAGCAATTGGAAGCGAGATTCAATATCCGTTTCAGCAAAATGATAATTAGCATCTAAAAGCTTACGATAACCGTCTTCCAAATCTTCCAATTGATCAGGTAGCTCTTTAGATAATGTTTTTACAATTGCTGGCAGGCGATCTACTATGTGACTCAAAGCCAAGATATGATTTTCAGCATTATCCAAAATCACAGCAGCTTCTACTGGGTCACCTGAAGTATTTAAAGTAACAAACTGAGAAAACTCTGATTGGATATTTTCCAATTGTTTTTCGATTTCAGATAAACCTTGGCCATATTCTTCAGAATGATCAGCCACTCGGTGTTGCAACTCTTCAAACAAGTCCAAGGTATGAAGAACACGTCCACTATTTTTAGACTCTTGTTTCTCCAAATCTGCCAAAGCATTGCGAATTGCCGCAATATCTTCTTCAATCAAGGTAATTTGGCTCTCGATTTGGTCGATTTGATGACTGGCCTTGAAAAAACGGAATGAATTGTTATAGCCTTCTGCCTCAAAAAGATTATTTTCGATATCGGCAAAAGAGTTAAGAGATAGGTCAACCCATTTTTGGTTCCACTCACGGAAAGTCACTTGACTTTGTCCAATCAAGTGCATATTTTTTACAGCTTCAACTTCATCGTTTACTGGAAGATTGTACAGCTCTTCTTTTTTCTCTTCTAAAATTGCTAATTTACTTTCATTGCGTTTTCGTACGTAGATTGCGATAGCATATGAAATCAGCAATATAATTGCAATTGCAATTATAAGATATACTACTAGACTACCAGACATATTAAACTCCTTTTTTACTTGAAACAATCGTAATGATTATATCATATTTTTTAGACCAAGGGAACTACTTCTCCCGATTTTTTAGACATCAAGTGTACTATAGACGGCATTTTCTTCGATAAATTCACGACGAGGCTCAACTCGATCCCCCATCAACATATCAAAGATTTTATCTGCCTCAGCTGCGTCATCCACAGAAACTCTGGCCATCAAGCGATGCTCGGGATCCATTGTTGTTTCCCATAACTGATGATCGTCCATCTCACCCAAACCTTTATAACGCTGAATGGTTGGTTTGGCACGTCCTTCACTATGGCGAGCCAAGGCTTCTTGAAGTTTAATTTCTTGGTCTGCTCCTGGCTGGATATATTCTTTAATTTCGCTTCCAACCTTGACACCATAGATTGGAGGTTGGGCGATATAAACATAACCAGCTTCTAGGATTGGTTTCATATAACGATAAATCAAGGTTAAAAGAAGGGTACGAATGTGGGCTC
>CAURTW010000032.1:0-15220 GCA_963527705.1 uncultured Streptococcus sp. | reverse complement strand
TTGTTGGATCAACTTTGCCGTTCAATACGTCTTTTCCGTCGCGTCCATCACGTCCTGCAGGTCCTTGTGCTCCATCACGTCCGTCGCGTCCTGGTAAACCTTGAGCTCCATCCGCACCTTTAGGTCCTTGCGCACCTTCTGCACCTTTGTCACCCTTAGGTCCCTTGATGTTACCTTCTTTTTCCCATGTGCCGTTATTCTTAACGAAAACGTCACCTGTTTCTGTGTTAACGTATTTATCGCCGTCTTTACCTTCTGTTGTTGGATCAACTTTGCCGTTCAATACGTCTTTTCCGTCGCGTCCATCACGTCCGTCACGACCTTGTGCTCCGTCTTGACCATCACGACCTTGAAGACCTTGTTCACCTTTGTCACCTTTAGGTCCTTTGATGTTGCCTTCTTTTTCCCAGTTGCCGTTATTCTTAACGAAGACGTCGCCTGTTTCGGTATTAACATATTTATCGCCGTCTTTACCTTCTGTAGTTGGATCAACTTTGCCGTTCAATACGTCTTTACCGTCGCGTCCATCACGGCCGTCACGACCTTGCGCTCCATCACGTCCATCGCGGCCTGGTAAACCTTGTGCTCCGTCACGACCAGCAGGTCCTTGAAGACCTTGGGCACCTTGATCTCCCTTAGGTCCTTGTGGCCCTTGTGGTCCTACAACTCCGTCTTCACCTTTTAGGCCTTGAGGTCCACGAATGTTACCAATTTTATCCCAAGTTCCGTTTTCTTTCTTATAAACATCACCTGTATTGGCGTCGATATAAGTGTCACCATCTTTACCATCATTTGCTGTTGGTGCTTTAGATCCACTTAATAATTCAGCACCATTACGTCCATCTGCTCCGGCTGCACCTGCTGCACCATTGGCACCGTCTGTACCATTATAAACTGGTTGTTTAGCAATTAAGTCATCTATACCTTCATCGTATCGACCATTACCATTGTTATCAAAGTACGCTGTAATAAGAGTACCTTCTCTTGGTTTTTCTGCTGGTGCTGTAGATGGGGCGTCTGCTAATGCTCTTCTTACTCTTCCGCTTCTTTGATTGTTTAGTCTTACTGCTGCTTCTGCTAAGGCATTTAAGTCAATAGTTGGTGTACGACCATCTCTACCATCTTTAATGTTAGCTACAACAGGCTCTTCTCCAGGAACTGTAAATGTAATGTCAGTACTGCGACCATCTGCTCCACGAGCAGTTGTAACTTTAGGAGTTGCTCCCTTGTCACCTTTTTCACCTTTGGCACCATCTGCAATGACAACTTCTTTTAATTTCTTATCAGAAGCATCTAATTCGTTGTTCCCATTTTTATCGTAATAGAAGATAACCGTTGTTGTTTTATCAGCTTCATTTCGTTGAGTCGCAACTAATGGACTTTCACCATCGGAACCATCTCTTACAACAGTATTTGTAACATTACCTCTACCGTCGTTAATAGTGATAGTGTGAGTACCGTCTTCTTTATTATCTGTAACGGTTACGGTTGGCGTTACACCGTCACGACCTGCCTGACCTTGGTCTCCTTTTTCACCTTTAGCTCCAGTGAGACCGCGTTCGCCTTGGTCTCCTTTTTCACCTTTAGCTCCAGTTAGACCACGTTCGCCTTGGTCCCCTTTTTCACCTTTAGCTCCAGTGAGACCACGTTCGCCTCGGTCTCCTTTTTCACCTTTAGCTCCAGTTAGACCGCGTTCACCTTGGTCTCCTTTTTCACCTTTAGCACCTTGCGCTCCGGTTAGACCACGTTCACCTTGGTCCCCTTTTTCACCTTTAGCACCTTGTGCGCCAGTTAGACCACGTTCACCTTGGTCTCCTTTTTCACCTTTAGCACCTTGGGCTCCGGTTAGACCGCGTTCACCTTGGTCTCCTTTTTCACCTTTTGCACCTTGCGCTCCGGTTAGACCGCGTTCGCCTCGGTCTCCTTTTTCACCTTTTGCACCTTGGGCGCCAGTTAGACCACGTTCGCCTCGGTCTCCTTTTTCACCTTTAGCTCCTTGAGCTCCGGTTAGACCGCGTTCACCTTGGTCTCCTTTTTCACCTTTAGCACCTTGGGCGCCAGTCAGACCACGTTCACCTTGGTCTCCTTTTTCACCTTTTGCACCTTGGGCGCCAGTTAGACCGCGTTCGCCTCGATCTCCTTTTTCACCTTTAGCACCTTGCGCTCCGGTTAGACCGCGTTCACCTCGGTCTCCTTTTTCACCTTTAGCACCTTGGGCGCCGGTTAGACCGCGTTCGCCTCGGTCTCCTTTTTCACCTTTAGCACCTTGGGCTCCAGTTAGACCGCGTTCGCCTTGGTCTCCTTTTTCACCTTTAGCTCCATCTTTAATAGCAATTTTTTGAACAAGTTCGTCTACACCCTCAGTATAAACACCGTTTCCATCGTTATCAAGATAGAAAGTGAGGTTATTTGTATCACCAACTTTATTTTGATCAACACGTGGTTTTACTGTATCGATTAGCTCTTTAGCCACACCAATTTGCATAATACGTGGCTTAGCTTCTTTAGTAACACTATTACTAATTGGCAATCCTAAAATTGTTTCGCTACCAAATCGATGAACTTTATAGGTAATTTGACGTTGGCCTTTTTCACCTTCTCGAACTAATCTAGTTTGACCTTCTGGTAACTTACTAGTTGGAAGATAGACAGTTTGGAAGTCAATGTCTTCTGAAACAGTCTTATTATTAGTACCACCATAAGGGTTTGCATCCAAGTATAGTGGGTTTGCTCTATAATAATAGTTAGAGTTGCTGTATGGGTCATTGCTAGTAGCGGCACCGCCACCACCTTGGTCCACGTTAAAAGTAACAGGTTTCAAACGAACAGACAAGTCACCATTTGAATTTTTAATTGGTAAACTAAATCTGATTGTTTGTTCCGTATTTGTTGAAGTAGCAGAGGTCATACTGTATCCTGAGTGAGATACGAAGTTGGCACCCTGGCTAATAGGTTTTGATTGCTCCCTCACTCTTTGATTTGAACTTGTGATGGTTGCATTGGAAGGATTTCCAAATCCATCCCCTTTATCCAAGATAAAGTTATTATTAACAAATTCGCCCGGACCAGAATATTTGATTGTGAAATTCAATTTATTACCTTGACGTACTGTTGTTACATCGTAATGAATTGAATTACCACCACGTGAGTTCCCGTAGCCACGGAAACTATAACTACGACCACCTTGACTAATATCTGCAAATGCAACTGTATTTCCAGAACCTGAGACAATTGGGTTGGCTGGATTGCTAGCCGCTCTAAAACCACTATGCCCTTTATCCAAGTCTTCCTTACGGATAGCTGGATTTTGGCGAGCATCAGAAAGGCTCAAACCTGGTTTCAAGATTTCATTAGTAGATTCTGGAGCTGAAGTTGTTTCTACTTTGGCAGGTGCATTAGTTGCTAAAACGCTACTATCAACGGCTGAACGGTCAGTCGTTGTTGCAACTGGCTTAGCTTCTTCTTTGGCTTCTGCTGTGTCAGCTTTCTTCACTACAGGAGTTTCTGATACAGTTCCTTTATCAGAGTTAGAACGAAGTTCTAGACCAATAATAGCCGATTGGATAGATGTCTCTGCTGCTGATATTTCAGCTTCAGATGCATCTGCTTTCCCAAGCAAGCTTTGACCAGCTTGGATACTTGCTTGCAAGTTAGCAGCACTTGCTTCTGTATATAACTTACTTTCTAATTTTTTAGCACGTGAAAGAGCTGTTAACAATTTTGACTTGTCAACAGCATCTTGATGACTTGCTTCTTTTTTGTCTTTTGCTTCTTCAACTTTTTCTGCTGGTCTAGTAGCTTCTTCAGTTTTAGCTGGAGTCGTTTCTACTGGGTTAGCAACAGTTGGAGCTGCATAAGTTGTTTCTTTTTTAGGTGTAGAAACTTCTGCTGGTTTAGTAGCTTCATCTACCTTATCCTTATCAACAGAGACACTATTAGTTGCCTCAGGATGTTGTTCCTCTGCTTGTACTGATTGCGCATTGGCAGCAGTTCCCAAGACTAAGGCTGTCCCGAGCAAGACACTAGCCGCACCAAAGTGATACTTACGAATAGAGTATCGTTGTTGCATGCTATACCAGTCAAATGATTTCTTATGTGAATGTTTCATTTCAAACTCCTAGATAGTATTTTATAGTTTACACTTTACAACTATTTGAGCCATTAATCAATATTATCTATGAAATTAATATATCTGATTTTTGTACCATGGAGCCATATTTTTTTTTTTTTTGAATTTAATGTACATATTTTTAATTCTTGTTTTTTTGTACAAAAGAATCATAATTATGATACAATATAATTTAGGAGGAAATACCTAAATGCGCAACCTTTTATCCACAAAAGACCAAAGACAATTACGTTTAATGGAAACCTTAATTCAGAATCGTAATTGGATAAGGTTACATGCACTTGCCGAAAAATTAGGATGTACAGAACGAATCCTAAAAAATGATTTAAATGAATTACGAACAGCTTTCCCAAATATTGACATCCAATCTTCCGTTAACGGAATTATGATTGATTTAGATGTTAACACTAGTGTAGAAGATATTTATCAATATTTTCTAGCCCATTCCCAATCTTTTCAATTACTAGAGTATATGTTCTTCAATGAGGGGCTACCTATTTATCGAACAGTTGAAAATCTTCACTCAAGTAGTGCCAACCTCTATCGATTAGGCCGAAATATTACAAGAACTCTATCATCACAATTTCAGATTGAATTATCTTTTACCCCTACTGCAATTCTTGGTAATGAAACGGATATTCGTTATTTTTTTGCCCAATACTTTTCTGAGCGCTATTATTTCCTAGACTGGCCTTTTCCAGACCTTCCTGAGGAGGATTTAACAGAGTTTGCTGATTTCTTCTATAAAATCACGAATTATCCAATGCGATTTTCAATTTATAGAATGTACAAATTGATGATAGCTATCAGTATTTACCGCGTCAAAAATGGTCATTTTATCGACTTACCAAATCATTTCTTCGATGAATACTACCCTCTTTTGATGAATATTCCAAATTTTGAGGAGCTACTTGTCCATTTCTCTGAAAAACTGGGACTTGAAATCACTCCAGATATCATCGCCCAAATTTTTATATCCTTTATTCAAAACAATCTTTTCTTAGATCCTCAAGAATTCTTCAACTCTTTAGAAGAAAACAGTGAAGCAAGATACTCTTACCAATTACTGAGTCAAATATTAGAACGCCTATCAAAACAATATAAGATTACTTTTACCAACCACGATGAGCTGATTTGGCATTTACACAACACTGCTTTCTTTGAAAGACAGGAAATCTTTTCTACCCCAATCTTATTTGAACAAAAAGCATTGACGATTAAAAAATTTGAAGTTTACTTCCCAGACTTTATGGGAAGTGCACGTCAAGAACTGGCTCAATACCGTCAAGCAATTGGACAGCATGACCATCCTGAACAGTTGGAACACCTGATGTACACCATCTTAACCCATGCTGAAAACCTCTCTACTCAGTTGTTAGAAAATCGACCACCTATCAAGGTTTTGATTATCAGTAACTTTGACCATGCTATATCCCTTACCTTTGTTGATATGCTTTCCTATTACTGTAATAACCGCTTTACCTTCGATATTTGGGATGAATTACAAACAAGTCCTGAGATTTTAAATCAGACAGATTACGATATCATCGTGTCTAATTTCTATATTCCAGGGATTACTAAGAAGTTTATTTGCCGAAACCATCTGTCAATCATGGATTTGGTTAATCACCTCAACACTTTATCAAATGAGATTCATATATCCAATACTTTATAAACTAAAAAGTCAGCAGGGTCCTGCTGACTTTTTCTCTTATCTGATTTCTATACTTCCTTAACAAAAACTAATTCCTGTGGTTGGGACAGGTCTTCTCTATAAACAAATCCTGCAAAGCTTAAGCGACGAGCTTCCTCCACCGTCTGCACTCGATTTTCTATCAGAGATGTTAGGAAGGCACCACGCGCTTTCTTTGAAATGGTTGAGTGAATCTTCAGCTGGCCACCCTTGTCCTCCATGAATTTAAAGGTCACCATTTTTCCTCTGATTTCCTTAGAAAATACAGTCTCAAACTCGGATGACAAGAGAGAGAAAATTAGGTCTTCACCATTCATAGCTTCATCATAGGTTTGCTTCCAATGGCTCTTCAAAGTCTTACCTGCGACTTTTAACTTCATCAAAAAGTCCAAACGGTGAGGTGGCATAGGTGACAAGGCTGGAACGACTCCGTACAAAGCCGAAGTAATAAAGACATGATTTTCAAGATAGGCTTGTTCTACCTCGGTCAGTTTGTCTCGCTTGATATGACGGTACATAAGCCCATCAAAAAGTTTCAAGGCTGGATAGTGTTGAGCAGTTTGACTTTTCAAAGCTTGGATATGTTGAAATTCCTCCGCCGCCTTTTCAGCTGATACCTTGTAAAAACTCTCCAATTGACTAGCAGAATAGAGGGCCAAGACATCCAGCACAGCCTGACTTTCTTGTTTTAAAGGAGCGGCTTCAATACTCGGCAAGTCTGTGTTCATTTCTTTTGCTGTTGGGATTAAAATTTTCATATTAATAGTGTAGCATATTTTTTAGCCACTACCAAGAAATTCATCTGAAAAACCTCGGTTTGACCGAGGCTTCTCTATTTATTTTGGCCATCCTAACCAGACAGCCACGAGAACAAGGGCTAGGCCAGCTAAGCTTGTTAAGATAGATAAGAATTTATCTTTTTTCTCCTTGAACTGAGAAACACCTATCTTCAAAGCGAGCAGTCCGAGTAGCATTGAAGCAAGCATCACATAAAAACCCATTTATTTGTCCTCCATTAGTCTTAATTTACCTTATTATAATATATATTTCTTAAATAAACCTTTTTTATACTCAATGAAAATCAAAGAGCAAACTAGGAAACTAGCCGCAGGCTGTACTTGAGTACGGCAAGGCGACGTTGACGTGGTTTGAAGAGATTTTCGAAGAGTATTACTGTACTTTAAAGGTCTTGAGATAGTTGTCTTTTCCTACTTGACCTTCGAAGGTTTTACCATTTTCAAGGTAAGGGAGGTCATCTGATACAGACGCCTTAACCTTGTAAATCTTGCCATCAACTTTAAAGAAGTAGACGGTGTCCCCCTTGATAACAGCTGATTTGAGGTCTGCTACCACACCCTTGATACTTTCTGTGGTTTCATTATCAATTTCAAGATCGTTTTTGTTGGCGTATTTGCTGAGTAGTTCTTCCACTGTCGTTGCTACGATAACATTTTGGTACTCGACTGCGTCTACCAGGGCGTACTCTTTGACCAAACCAGCATTGTCCTTCAAGCCCATGATGTAGAGAGGCTTGTCATTGAGGTTGATGAGGATTGGGAAGGTTGCCTTGTAGGATTTCTCCTGAACAGCACCTTCGGCTGATTCACGGGCTGATTCTTCGGTCGCAGAAGCCAAGCTGTACTTAGTAATTTCTCCTGTTCGCATATTTTCAAGGATAAAACCAAGATTACTTTCATCTGCATTGGCCGACGTCACGCCTGTGTAGAGATAGATGTCATTACCGATAGACAAATAATTATATCCCTTGGTAGTCTGGGTTACGTTTTTCTTGGAAATCATGGCATTCCAGAAACCGTCCTTGTACTTGCCGTTATAGTTGATTTGCTCAATGGTTTCCTCAGCTGGATAAACCCTGTCCACCCATTCTGGAACATCTGACAAGCTGTATTCCTTGGTTTCTCCATTTGTAGCATCCAAGATAATGACTGAAACAGGACGAGGAACTGCAAGTCCAAATTGCTTTTGGTAAACTGTAGCCACATAGAAAGGATTGCCCTCATCGTCCACCTCAAAAGATGGAGTCTTGAAGATTTTAGTTGGGTACTTCAATCGGAGGTGACGCTTGACATCGCGGTTAAAATACTCTGAGTCCGAATACTTGATTGGTGTCTTCAAGTCTACCAAATTCGCATTTCCAGTTACCATGTCCACCTTGATATACTCGCCGATTCCCTTAGCTTGATTGTTAAACCATTTGATAGGGTCTGCGTATTCTAGTGGCGTCACTCGATAAGGCTTCCCATCAATTGTCAATTGGGTATAGGTATCTGCCGCTACGTACTGCGACACCTTATCTGTTAGGGAACCCAAGTAGCGGTCACCAATTTTTTCAGCAGTACTTCTATCTAAGATAGGAACCTTACTGGTGTCAGTCTTAGGAAATTCAGTAAAGTCTTTTTCCGTAACCGTGACTACATTGGCATAATTTTTAGCCTGAAAAATACTAGAAGTCACCAAGGAAACCAAGGCTGCTAAGAGAAGAATTCCTCCAATAGAAGCTAAAAGGATTTTCCCTAACCGATTGATTTTGAAACCCTCAAGATTTAAGGCAGCTTCCGCCTTGCCGTGGCGCACATGAACCGTTTTGACAAGGTTTATTCCCTTGCCAAAGCCAAATAAGATTGCTACAACCAGCAAATGCCCACAGAGGAAAAAGAGAAATTCCCAGCTGGTCAGGTTAAGAGGCGGTAAAAAGATATACCAGGTCGTTGCGATAAAAATCAGTTCAAAGACTATCCGTTTCATTTGCGTTCCTCCTAAATGATTCGTCCTTCCAAGTGATCCAGTTCATGCTGGCAAATCTGGGCTGGGAAGCCTGTCAAGGTAATGGTCTGTTCCTGCCACTTGTTGTCACGATAGGCAACCTTTATGGTTTCATAACGCCTAATAGGTCTCACACCTGTCAAGGACAAACAGCCTTCCTCTGTCTCATAAGGTCCTTCAGAGGACAGGAGCACTGGGTTGAACATGACCACAGGAACCAAACCAAGATTAAAAATAATCACGCGCTTTTGCACCCCAATCATATTGGCAGCTATACCAACGCAGGTCTCACGATTTGCTAAGAGCGTATCTTGTAAATCTCTGGCAAGATACAGATCTTCCTGACTTGCCGGCTGAGACACCTGAGATAAAAACAAAATATCCTTTACAATTTTCTTCTCCACTTCCTCACACTCCTCTTACTTTTTACTATATTATAGCAATTATAGCACAAAAGCCGATAACTGCAAGCCCTTTCCCTCAACTGTAACAAAAAGCCATCCGAAGATGACTTTTTTTTAAATCGCATTCTTGTCAAAACCGAGTTTGCGTTGGATAAATTTAACGATTTCGACAATGATAATCATTGAGAAGCTTCCAGCCATAACGATTCCCCATTGTGACAAGTCTAGTTTGGTTACGTGGAAGATTCCTTCAAGCGGTTCTACGACGATTGTTGCCATGAGAAGGATGAAGGATACCAAGATGGACCAGTTGAAGGTCTTAGACTTGAATGGACCAACTGTCAAGATGGATTGGTATACAGACTTGACATTATAAGCATGGAAGAGCTGAATCAAACCAAGGGTTGCAAAGGCCATAGTAAGAGCATCCGCATGAATGGCATGATTGTCACCCACATGCACTGGGTAAAGAAGAGCAAGACCATAAACACTCATAACAATAGCTGCTTGGAGTACACCTTGATAGATGATAGAACTCAAAACACCACCTGAGAAGAAGCTTGCCTTGCGTCCACGTGGTTTATGGTTCATGACACCAGGCTCAGCAGGCTCAACACCTAGAGCGATAGCTGGGAAGGTATCTGTTACCAAGTTGATCCACAAGAGATGAACTGGCTGCAAGACGTCCCAACCAAACAAGGTTGATAAGAAGATAGTTAATACTTCAGCAGTATTGGCAGAAAGTAAGTACTGAATAGTCTTTTGAATGTTTGAGAAGACCTTGCGTCCTTCTTCAACTGCGACGATAATGGTCGCAAAGTTATCATCTGCAAGAATCATGTCAGAAGCCCCCTTAGAAACCTCTGTACCAGTGATTCCCATACCGATACCGATATCGGCTGTTTTCAGAGCTGGCGCATCATTAACACCGTCACCTGTCATAGCAACAACCTTACCTTGTTTTTGCCAAGCCTTGACGATACGAACCTTGTGTTCTGGAGATACACGCGCGTAGACAGAGTATTGACCAACGACTTTTTCAAATTCTTCATCAGAAAGTTCGTTGAGTTCAGCACCAGTCAAAACATGGTCTTCCGAGTCATTTTCGTCGATAATTCCCAAACGTTTGGCAATAGCTTCTGCTGTGTCTTGGTGGTCACCAGTGATCATGATTGGACGGATTCCCGCTTCCTTAGCGACACGAACAGCTTCTGCTGCTTCGGCACGTTCAGGGTCAATCATTCCAATCAATCCAGTAAAGATCAAGTTGTTTTCAAGCTCTTCAGAAGTAAGATTTTCTGGAATACTGTCGATAGTCTTATAAGCACCTGCAAGGACACGCAAGGCTTGGTGAGCCATTTCCGAGTTATTTGTATGGATTAATTCAGTGACTTTCTCATCAATCGGAGCAACATCTCCAGCTTTATCACGAGCAACACAGCGTTTCAAAAGTTGATCTGGAGCCCCCTTGACTGCCACGAGGAATTTACCATCTGGCAATGGATGAACCGTTGACATGAGTTTACGATCTGAGTCAAACGGCAATTCAGCTACACGAGGATATTTCTCTAAAAATCCTTTAACATCGTAGCCCTTGTCCAAGGCATACTGGATGAAGGCTGTTTCCGTTGGATCCCCGATCAGGTTACCTTCAGCATCAATCTTGGTATCATTGGCCAAGACAACCGAACGAAGTAGGGGCATGTCCAAGCCAAGTTCAATATCATCAGCTGAGTCATGTAGGACTGCGTCGTAGAAGACTTTTTCGACTGTCATCTTGTTCATGGTAAGCGTACCAGTCTTATCAGAAGCGATGATTTCTGTTGAACCAAGTGTTTCTACTGCTGGCAACTTACGAACGATAGAGTTTCGTTTGGCCAAAACTTGAGTACCAAGGGCAAGAACGATAGTTACGATAGCTGGTAGCCCTTCTGGAATTGCTGCAACGGCAAGCGCAACAGAGGTCATCAACTCACCAAGTGGATTTTTTCCTTGAATGAAGACTCCAACTACAAAAGTAACAAGGGCAATGACCAAAATCGCATAGGTCAAGACCTTAGAAAGGTTGTTCAAGTTTTGTTTAAGTGGTGTGTCTGTCTCATCCGCATCTTGAAGCATACCAGCGATATGACCAACTTCAGTGTACATCCCTGTATTGACAACAACACCCATCCCACGACCGTAGGTCACGTTTGAGTTTTGGAAGGCCATGTTGACACGGTCACCAATACCAGCATCTGCAGCAAGTTCAACTGTCAAGTCTTTTTCGACTGGCACAGACTCACCTGTAAGAGCTGCTTCTTCGATTTTAAGAGAGTTGGCTTCTAGTAAACGTAGGTCTGCAGGTACTACATCACCAGCTTCGAGAGCGACGATATCACCTGGTACCAATTCTTTAGAGTCAATCTCAGCCATATGACCATCACGAAGAACGCGAGCAGCTGGACTAGACATGGATTTGAGGGCTTCGATAGCTTCTTCTGCTTTTCCTTCTTGGTAAACACCAAAGGCAGCATTGATGATAACCACGGCTAGGATGATAATGGCATCTGCGATATCTTCCCCACCAGAAGTCACAACTGACAAGATTGCTGCCGCAACTAGGATAATAATCATCAAATCCTTAAATTGCTCGATGAATTTGACCAGGATTGATCGTTTCTCGCCTTCTTCGAGTTCATTGTGGCCAAATTCGGCAAGGCGCTTTTCTGCCTCACTTGATGACAAACCTTGCTCGGTCGCATCCACAGCCTTCAAGACCTCTTCAGGACTCTGAGTGTAAAACGCTTGGCGTTTTTGTTCTTTTGACATGTGTCTCCTCCTTGACATTGTGTGCAAAACAGGTTCTCTTTTAGTTTTATGACAAACAAAAAGAGACCTGTTAATCATAACAAGTCTCGCTGTTTAAGATAGTGCCGGAAAACATACTTTTCAGTATAAAATTCGGAATGACGACACTATCACAGGTTTCTGCCAGCTACTCCCTTGAGTAGTACTATTATACCAAATTTTGAAAAGTTTTCAAAGAGTAAAAAATGACTTATTTGAATTTTCCCTTGAAAACCAGTATAATGGTAGAATGCTATATGACTAGAAAGGAAGTTGAATGAAGCAATCTATCTCAAATCTCAAGTTAGCTGAGCGTGGGGCCATTATCAGTATTTCGACCTATTTGATCTTGTCTGCAGCCAAATTAGCAACTGGGCAACTCCTCCATTCATCCAGTTTGGTGGCCGATGGTTTTAACAACGTGTCGGACATCATTGGAAATGTGGCCCTCTTGATTGGAATCCGGATGGCACGCCAGCCTGCTGACCGAGACCACCGTTTTGGCCACTGGAAGATTGAAGATTTGGCTAGCTTGGTCACTTCTATTATCATGTTCTATGTTGGCTTTGATGTTCTAAGGGATACCATTCAAAAGATTCTCAGTCGTGAAGAAACAGTCATTGACCCTCTGGGTGCAACTCTAGGAATCATTTCTGCAGCGATTATGTTTCTAGTTTATCTCTACAATACTCGCCTCAGTAAGAAATCCAACTCCAAGGCACTAAAGGCAGCAGCCAAGGACAATCTTTCTGATGCTGTCACCTCACTTGGTACTACCATTGCCATCCTGGCCAGCAGTTTCAATTATCCCATTGTGGATAAACTGGTTGCCATTATCATCACTTTCTTTATCTTGAAAACTGCTTATGATATCTTCATCGAGTCTTCCTTTAGTCTATCAGATGGCTTCGACGACCGCCTGCTTGAGGAATATCAAAAGGCCATTATGGAAATTCCAAAAATTAGCAAGGTTAAATCTCAAAGAGGTCGCACCTACGGTAGCAACATTTACCTTGATATTACGCTAGAAATGAATCCTGACTTGTCGGTTTATGAGAGCCACGAGATTGCGGATCAGGTCGAGTCTATGCTGGAAGAGCGTTTTGGAGTCTTTGATACCGATGTCCATATCGAGCCAGCGCCTATCCCTGAGGATGAAATTTTAGACAATGTCTACAAAAAATTGCTTATGCGCGAACAATTGATTGACCAAGGAAATCAACTGGAAGAACTCTTGGCTGACGATTTTGTCTATATTCGTCAAGATGGAGAGCAGATGGATAAAGAGGCCTATAAAGCCGAAAAAGACTTGAATTCTGCTATCAAAGACATTCAAATCACTTCCATCAGTCAAAAGACCAAACTCATCTGCTATGAATTAGATGGCATCGTCCATACCAGTATCTGGCGACGCCACGAAACCTGGCAAAATATCTTTCATCAAGAAACCAAAAAAGAATAGAGAAATCCTGTCATGAGACGGGATTTTTCTATTCTTCTAGCTATCAAAGTCACTGAGATACTCATAGCGTTCGTATTTTTCAAGGAGTGCTTCGTTTTTCTCATCTAGTTCTTTTTGAAGAGTCGCTAGCTTACCAAAATCAGAGCCGTTGGCCTGCATTTCCTCTTCAATAGCAGCGATACGATTTTCCAAGGCTTCAATATCACCTTCAATGCTTGCCCACTCCTGCTTTTCTTGATAGGTCATGCGTTTCTTGTCTTCACGAAACTTGACCACTTTCTCCTTTTCAGCCTTTTGCACTTGATTGGCCATCTCTGTTTCAAAGGCTTTTTCATCAAGATAGTCGGTGTAATGACCAAAGAAAGGACGAATTTTACCATTCTCAAATGCGAGAATCTTGGTCGCCACCTTATCCAAGAAATAGCGGTCGTGACTAACTGTCAAAACAGGTCCCGCAAATCCTTGCAAGAAATTCTCCAAAACTGTCAAGGTTGCAATATCTAGGTCATTTGTCGGTTCGTCCAAGAGAAGAACATTTGGTTTTTCCAAAAGCAGTTTTAGAAGGTAAAGACGTTTTTTCTCTCCACCAGACAATTTCTCAATTAAGGTTCCATGAGTCGAACGTGGGAAGAGGAACTGCTCCAGCAATTCCGCAATCGAAGTCGTAGAACCACCGCTGGTCTTGATCTCTTCTGCCACTTCTTGCAGGTAATTGATAACACGCTTGCTTTCATCCAAGCCCTCAATTTGTTGAGAGAAATAGGCGATGCGAACAGTTTCCCCTATCACAACTTGTCCTGCTGTCGGCTCAAGACTGCCAGCAATCAGGTTGAGCAGGGTTGATTTTCCAACACCATTGTCCCCAACGATTCCGATACGGTCTTTGGCCTGAACTAAGAGATTAAAATCTTGCAAAATAGGCTTGTTTTCATACGCAAAGGAAACATCCTGAAACTCGATAACTTTCTTCCCAATCCGACTGGTTTCAAAGTTCATGGTCAAGTCTGTTTCAGCAACGCCACCTGAAACTTCTTTCTTCAAATCGTGGAAACGATTGATACGAGCCTGCTGCTTAGTCGCACGCGCCTGCGGTTGTCTGCGCATCCAGGCCAATTCTTGCTTATAAAGTTGTTCCTTTTTGTGGAGAAGAGCCGCATCACGCTCATCCTGTTCCGCCTTAAGGCGAACATAGTCCTGATAATTGCCCTGATATTCGGTCAAGCCTGCGCGATCCAATTCGAAAATCCGAGTTGACAGTGCATCTAAGAAATAACGGTCGTGGGTAATAAAAAGGACGGTCTTCTTAGAATTTTTCAAAAAGAGGGTCAGCCACTCAATAGTCGCAATATCCAGATGGTTGGTTGGCTCATCCAGAAGCAATAGGTCGTGGTTGCCAAGAAGAACTTGCGCCAACTGGACCCGTCTTCTTAGACCACCTGACAATTCCCCAACAGGAGTAGATAAGTCCTGAATCCCCAGCTTGCTAAGAACAGTCTTGACCTGACTCTCAATTTCCCAAGCTTGGAGAGAGTCCATTTCTGCCATGATCCGTTCCAAACGCGCCTGCTTGTCCTCACTATAGTTGAGCATGATCAATTCATACTCACGAATGAGCTGGATTTCCTTGAGGTCGCTAGATAGAACCGTATCTAAGACCGTCTTGCTATCATCAAAATCAGGGTCCTGAGTCAAGTAACCAATCTGGTAATCATTCTTAGCTGAAAAAGGACTAACATCCCCATCAAAGCCAGAAACACCAGAAAGAACATCTAAAAGGGTGGTCTTCCCCGTTCCATTAACACCGATTAGACCAATTCTGTCTAGGTCATGGATGATAAAGGAAATATCCTTAAAAACAGTCTTGTCACCGACGGATTTACTTAGTTTTTCAACGATAAAATCACTCATTTTTTCTCCCT
>CAURTW010000031.1:0-15494 GCA_963527705.1 uncultured Streptococcus sp. | reverse complement strand
TTCTTTCCATTAACTTTATGCTATAAGTATAACACTATATGAAATCGTTGTCAATGTTTTTCTGTTGTTTTTTGTTCATTTTTTGTTTTATTTATATTTAACAACCATATTTCAAACATTTATTAAAAATATCAAACTAAAGAGAAATGAAGTAAAAAACATCCGACTATTTTAGCCAGATGTTGGAATCTTTAATTTTCGTTTTTAAGAATTTCTTCTAATTTATGGTAATCTTGGACACTATCGATTTCATAGATACTATTGCCTTCTAATTCTTCAACATAGACATCCAGCTCTTTGATATTATCCTTAACCATATTGTCCCAGTAGAGATCAACAAATTCACCACTTGCATAAGCCTTGTCGATAAAGCTGACAATCTTTTCTGCAGTTGGAGCGTCCCAGAAGGATACACCACTAAGGATACGACCAGCCTTGCTATCAACAGTAATGTCTTGAACCTTATAGTCATCTCCATAGACCAAGAACCATTCGTTGGTACAATCTTCACGATAAACACTAAAATAAGTAGAACGTGTCAAGTCATTGCGGAACATATTTTTAAAGAGATAATTATCGGCATCGATAACATAACTGTTAGCTAATTCTTCTTTTACAAGATAGAGAGAGTAAAAGTTATTGTAGTCAGCGTATTTATCATTGAAGACGAGGCGAACACCATATTTTTCTTTCAAGTAATCGAATTGTTCTTTAAGGTAACCAACAATGATGATGATTTCATTGATTCCTTTTTCTTTTAAAAACTCAATTTGGTATTCAATCAAGGGTTTTTGATTAACCTGAACCAAGGCTTTAGGGGTATTTTCAGTCATAGGACGCAAGCGAGTTCCCAAGCCCGCTGCTAAGATAATGGCTTTCACACGAATCTCCTTTATTCTTTAATAATAATATAAACTCCAGCAATGACGACAAGTGACGTAATAATTGTCAGCATATCTAGCGGTGCGCCCAAGAAAACAACTGCAAACAAGACAGTCCAAACTACATAACTCACGTTCAAGCCTGTAGCCTTGGCTGGTTGCAAGCGATTGATAGCGATATAATAAGCCAAGTAGGAAATCATATCAAAGGCTGCAAAGACAATCATAAGACCTAGTAATTGTCCATTGGCCACTTCTGCAAATGACTGATGAGAAAAGAGCACAATCACAAGATAGGACAAGAATGAAGTCACTTGACGGATTAAGAGGGCTTCGATTTCACTCAGTTCACTTTCCATGGCAAAAGAGCTAAGAACACTCTCACTTCCCCATGCAATAGCACAAACCAAAGCACAGAGAATCCCAATGTAGAAGGAATTGACCTGTTCAACCTTATAGGTCTGAGCAATAATCCCTGCAATAATCAAGACAATACCAAATACAGTATTTTTTGAAATCTTGTGCTTCAAAAAGAAGAAAGCCAATAAAACCGAAATCGCAGGGTAAATAGCCGATACAGATGAAGCTAAGGAACTTCCGATATACTTAACCGCATAAAGATTGGCCTGCATACCAATAGGGCCTGCTAGCAAGGCTCCGATGATAACACTAACATTGCGAATATTTAAGAAAATTGAGAGACGAACTTTTCCTTCTTTTACCAAGAGAAAAGCTAGTAAGATAAAGATACTCAAGAAATCGTGAGCAGCGGCCACCACAAAGGGCGACAAGTCAGTAAAAATTGAAAAGATATAAGCACTAATCGTTAGACCTAAACCCCAAAAAATACCTGAGAGTAGACCAAAAGAAACTCCATTTTTATTTTTCATCTGAACCTCCATAATATGACAAACCTTTAACAGCTCTTTGGTAACGATTCACACCATAGTCACCAAAATCTGCGCCTTGCTCTTCCTTATAGACAGTCCATAGACTCCAAATAGTATCTTGTAAAATTTTATAAATGGCAATCTTTTCACGAGAGACAGGTGTTTGCTCACTCTCATAGTGAGATAAGAATGCTTCTTCCTCTTGACGAGTGAATTCAGATTCTAAAAAGAGGGCAGCCAAATCCCACATTGGATCATTCATTGATGAATATTCCCAGTCAATCAGATAAAGTCGTCCTTGAGGTGATTCGATAAAGTTTTCAGGCACCAAATCGATATGACAAGATTTTCTGTCAACACCTAAGTCAGCCAGTCTTTTCTCTAAGGAAAAGACTTCTTCTCGAACTGCTTCATAGTTAGCATAAGGGATTTTTTCTTCAATCAAGGATTCGTATTTTTTGATTTCTTCAAAAGGAGCAAATTCTCCTCTTAATTCCTTACCAGAAGCATGAATGGTTTGTAAAATTGGAGCAATTTTATCAAACTTGGTCTTGATTGACGTTGAATCAAGCGTAATCGCAGATTCGATATACTCATTTACTTTGATACCAGCTTCAATATCAAAAAGATAATTTTTTACATCTAAGTCTAAATCCTTTAGTAGTTCAAGATTGTACTTTTCATCTTGACGATTGATCAGCTTTTCTGTCCCTTTACCAAAGAACTTAACGATGTATTGCTTATTTGTTGTTTTGACCAAATAGTTTTGATTGGTCATTCCCCCCAGTTGTTCAACACTGAGGACTTCCTCTTCTTCACTAAGTAGGGAAGAAATTTTCTCTTTAATGATTTTCTCCACAATTAACCTCCAGCACCTATACTTCCCACTTAAACACGGTTTTAAAGGCTGTGTTTAAATCGGTTGCAAAGACACGGTGAATATCTTTAATTTCTCTTACAGGTTCTTCTAGATAAAGGATATTTTTAAGACGATTGGCAAATTTCTTGACTTCCATCATTTGGATTGCATTTTCAAAATCGATGCGACCAGAACGAGAAGATCCAACTAAGAGCAAGCCTTTTTCTAAGGCATCGCGTGTATTGAGATTGACTTTATACTCGCTAACTCCCATCATGAGAATCGTTCCCTGAGGACGAATATAGCGAATCAAGTCATTAATGGCTGGTCCAGTACCATCACCACCACAACACTCAAAAGCGTGGTCAAAGGTCAAATCCTCTGGGATATTATCAGTAATATAGCATTCTTTGGCAAAAGAGAAGAGTTCCAACTTTTCCCAATGACGACCAATAACCACAATCTCTGCTTCTGGCAAAGTATAGTTGATAATATTGGCAACCACAAAAGCTAAACTTCCATCTCCGATAACGGCAATTCGGTTCCGCTTGCTATGAGCAAGAGTCAATAAACGATTCATAGCATGCATGCCGACACTGACAAACTCTGTAATCGCTGCAACCGTGTCTTCAATAGCATCATAAGCCACCACACGATCTTTAGGGAGAGAAACAAACTCTCTCATAAAGCCATTAAATCCACTAGACAAGAAATGGGTCCCTGTCATGTAGTTCTCATAGAATTCTTCATCACTCTGCATAGGAGGCTGATTGGGAATCATGACAACTTTTTGCCCAACCTCGTAGGTTCCCGTCGGGTCAGAAATAACGGTTCCACATGATTCGTGAATCATTGCCATTGGAAGCTTTTTATTCAAAATCTTGGGATCACGTTTTCCTTGATAATAACGCTGATCCGCATGACAGACCGCCATGTAGTTGGGACGGATAAGGATATGATTTTCTTGATCTATAGCCTCTTCCTGGTATTTGACATTGATAAACTTAGGCTTAGTTAGTTGATAAATTTGATTAATCATTTTACTAGTCTTTCTCAATCATACTTTTTGCAATCTTCAAATCTGTTACGGTTGTAATCTTCAGATTTGAGTATTCACCTTTGGCCAAGGCCACATCTTTTTCTTTGATCACAAAGATTTTACATGCATCTGTCAAGATTTCCTTCTCTTCAGCAGAGAGGGAACCGTAAAGGTCCATGAAGTCCTTGCAACGGAATGTTTGAGGTGTTTGTCCTTGATAAAGGTGAGCACGATTTGGAATATCTGTAATAAATTGACCATTGGTACTTTCAACGATAGTATCAACCGCTTCTACCACTGTGTCCACTGCGTCATGATTTTGGGCAAGTTGAATATTGTCCTGAATCATGCGAAGCGTAATAAATGGACGAACAGAGTCGTGGGTAACAACGATATCCTCTGGCGTAAGCGGACGATAAGCATCAATGGCTTCAATGATTTTCTCAATACTCGTATTGCGGTCAGCACCACCTTTTGTAATGATGATACGATCCTTATGAAGAGGCAGATATTTATCTACAAGATCTTCTGCATGAGAAACCCAGTCTCCATGAACACCAACTACAATTTTTTCAATGCTTGGTTCCAAGACAAATTTTTCAATTGTATGAACCAAGATAGGTCGATCACCTAGCTCTAAAAATTGTTTTGGCAAGTTACTGATTCCCATACGTGTGCCAGTTCCACCAGCAAGAATTCCTGCATAAATCATCTATTTTCTCCTTTGTCTTACTAAAAAAACTTATTCTCTCTATTATACCACAATCTAGTCCTATCATAAAAGAAATACTAGTCATCCCGTTCTAGAATAGGAGGATTATGCAGTTCCATTATTCAAAGAAACTAGTCCTTTTCTAGTAGTGACTAGGAATTCTGTAGTCATTACTAATAAATGGCTGTGAAATTTTAGAGTTTTCCAGAATAATATAATTTCCTTAAAGAAAACTTAAATTTATATTTTCTTAATACAAGAAAAAGCTAGGAAATGGTAAATTGTCTGACAGAGACACACTTCCTAACTTCTTATTTTTTAGTAAAACTCACCAGTCTTAATCTTCCTTATCTTGATTTTCAGTTCCTTTAACTGCTTTTTTAAATTCAGATAACATTTTACCAATTGATTCGCCTAGTTCAGGCAATCGTTTTGGTCCAAAGATCAAGAGAGCTCCTAAAACGATGATAATCAATCCTGGTGCTCCGATATCACGTAAGATTCCCATTTCTCTCTCCTTTCTACTTGCGTTTCATAATGTGTTTGCTAATGGCTATACTCAATTCATAGAGTAATATCAAGGGGGCAGTCATTGCCAAATCACTGACAAAGTCAGCTGGTGTCAAGATGACTGCAAGTACCAATAAGATAAAATAAGCATATCGGCGATAAGTAATCAATAACTCTGGTCCAATGAGCCCAATCGACGTCAAAAAGGCAATGATAACTGGCAATTCAAAAATCAGAGCCAAAGGCAAGGTCGTTTGAAAAACAAAGGACAGATAATTTTGGGCGGTTAACTGCGTTTCAAATAGTCCTTCTCCTAGCCCTAATAAAACCTGAAGTAAGGCTGGTGTTACAAAGTAAAAACCAAAAGCCAGTCCAACTAGAAAACAAAGGAAACTAGCTGGAATATAGGCAAAGACTGCTCTAGCTTCTTCCTTCTTTAAACCGGGTTTGATGAAAGACCAAATATGATACACTGTGTAAGGCAAGGTGATGGTAAAGGCCATCAGACTAGCCAAACGTATGTATATCCATAAAATATCATTAGGGCCTAAAACAATCAACTTTTGCTGAAAAGATTGGGTCACATACTGGTAAATCTGATCTGCAAAAAGCAGAGAGACACAAAATACCAAAAAGAAACAAATGACCACAGCCAATAATCTCTTTCTAAATTCTACCAGATGTTCCACGATTGTCAATTCTTTTCTATCCATTTATTTTTCACCCTATCTGAAAGTGACAATCAAGACAATAATCACAAAGATTAGCTGGCTGACCAATCCTTCCCAACTTGGATAAATTCCAAGAAGGTCGATTGTTGGAAATCCTGTCACTAAGTGATTTGGTGCCATATTGGTCAACTGAAGAGCATGGATACTAACCCCCAGCATCTTAAAGGCTAGAGCATAAATCATCCAAGTTAGGATAAAGAAGACCTTATGAGGCAGGAAGAATTGACTGGCCTTGTTCATCACAACAGCAATAATTACCAGAACCAGCAAGGCAAGTGAAATACCCAAGACAAATTCAAAACTGGAAATTCTTGGTAAAATCCCAACATAAAAGAGAATGGTTTCTGCCCCCTCACGGAAAACAGCTAGGAAACTTAGGGCAAACATGGAAATAAAGGAGCCTGTTTTGGTCACTGTCTCCATTTGTAACTCCATAAAGGCATTCCATTTTTTGACTGAAGATTTGCTGTGAAGCCAGATTCCAATCAAAATCATCATTGCTACTGCAAAAATTCCCACTGCACCTTCGATGATTTCACGATTGGAGCCTGATGTTACTGCTGGAAAGCCAATTTGCAGGATGAAGGCAATAAGGAGACTGCCCATGATCCCTGTGATAGCACCACCATAAACCCACTTGAGCCCTTTACGCATCTTGGCTGCTTTCAAGGTCGTTACCAAAGCCATAACGATTAATAGGGCCTCTACTCCTTCTCTTAGGAGAATGAGCATAGCATCAAAGGCATTATAACGTGCGCTAGTATCAATTTGTGATAAATCTGCAATCAGTTTTTCTAATTTTTCTTGGTAGTCCTTCTCACTTCCCTTGACCATAATCACAGGGCTTTCGCTTTCCACTCGTGTATAGAGGGAAGGATTGGTCGTGCTAACAGAGCCCTCAATCGTTGGCCATATAGTGATGAATTCCTTCATACTAGCTGCTCCCGATGATTGATCACCAGCTTGAAATTGTTCCAAAGCCGTCTTCAAAAGAGCAATACCATCTTTGAGACTCAAATCAGAGGACGTTGCTACTACTTCTTTTCCAGTTACAAAATCATCAATAGCCTTTTTTAAGTCCTCAAAGGAAGTCTGGATGGAGTTAAAATCCGTAGGCGCGGTTTCCATGCTACTACGCAGGAAGGAAATAGCTGTTTCAACACGTCCATAATGGGACGTACTATTGTCACGAACCACACTTTCATTGATAGTCCAAGTGGAATTCATTTTCTTAAAGGCTTCACGGACCTTTTCCAAATCTTTGGAGGCAATGGCCTGTTTCAAGGATTCAAAACGAGGACTTAGACGGTTTACCAACTTTTCCTTTTCCGCATCTAGGTCAACCGGATTTTGTTCTTTTTCAAAAGCTAATAGGGCTGAAGAAATTTCAGTGAGATTGTCTTCAGTAATCTCGCCTGATTGAGCTAACTTTTCCTTAACAATCTTACCAGCCTCTGAATTGCTGTCTTTTACTCCTTCGAAGTCTGACGTCATCTCTTTAACGAGATTCTGTGCCTCAGACTGATTCCCATTTTTGACCGCTTTAGAAGCATCTGTGATTTTTACAAAGTAAGAACTCAAGCTTTCTTGGGCACCTACTGGGGAAAGAATTAAAAGTGACAAAGCTAAAACAAGCAACCAGCTTTTAGCCTTCCAATAATTTCTGACCAATGTAGCCTCCTTTCTCCACACCACCAAAGCAAGCAAAGAGTCCACTACCGATGTGAGTGATATATTCATTCATCTTATCAGTAGCACCTAGATTGGTTTGAACCTTGACAAAGTTATCAGGATCCTTCTGGAAAGAAATAAAGAGCAATCCCGTATCAAACTGACCAGTCTTTTCATCAATCCCATCAGAATATGAATAAGAACGACGTAAAAGTGGCTTATCCACTTCTTTGGCCAAACGAACATGCGAATCATCTGGCAAAAGACTCAAATCCACTTCATCAAACTCATTTTTCTTACCGAAAGGGGCACCACTTTCCTTATAACGACCAAAGGTATTTTCTTGTTCTTCAAGACTAGTGCGGTCCCAGGTCTCTAAAAACATCTGAATTCGACGAACTGCCATATAAGAACCATTTTCCATCCAGTCCTTACTATCAGCCCAGATAACGCGGCCAAAGTCTTGCTCCTTGGTTGGATTTGCTGTTCCATCTTTAAAACCAAAGAGGTTACGCGGTGTCTCCATTCGATCCCCGATTGCTACAAAACCAGACTGACTCCAACGAAGGGTCACTGCATTTCTCCCCTTACGGATGAGATTGCGAATAGCGTGAAAGGCAACCTGCTCATCATCTGCACAGGCCTGAATCACAATATCTCCACCTGTATATTTTTCACGCAATTGCTCTTTAGGAAAAGGCGGTAAATCCCTGAACACTTGAGGACGCTTATTTTCCAAGTTCATCTTTTTCAAGAAACTTGCAGAAACACCAAAAGTTAGCGTCAAACGATGAGGGTTAAGCCCGACTGTTTCACCAGTATCGCTCGGAGGCAAGAGAGCATTCTGTCCATCTTTTTTAACCAGTTCCCCCTCAACCAACTTGGCACTATAATCCGTCCAATCCTTGAATAGCTGGATAATCTTATCTCTATCCGTCGTATGCAAATCCAAGACAACAAAATAGATATTCTTTTGCATGGACGTACTAATCCCAGCTTGATGCTTGCCATAAAAAGCAATTTTTTCATTTCCGTACGAGATTTTTTCCTGACTTCCTAGCTTAGGTGCGAAAAAAGCAGAAGCACCAGAGAGTCCTAGCGCTAAACCAGCCCCTCCAATCCCTGCTTTTTTTAGAAATTCTCGACGGTCCATTTTCTTCTCCAAAAACTTTTCGTCTTTTTCAGTCATGACTCTTATTCTCCACTAAGAAATTTACCCATTTGTGATAGAGGTTCACCAAGTTTTGTCACAGCTTCTGACAATTCTTTGGTATCTTCTTTTGTCAAATCAGTATAGAGTTTGTAGTGTTCCTTTTCGGTCATGTGTTTGTCCAACAAATCATTGACAGACTTGAAGTCTGCTTCCAATTCTTTAACTAGGTTAACGTCTGATTTTTCAAGCAAAGGTTTAAAGAGTTGGAAAATTTTCTCAGCACCCTCAATATTGGCACGGAAGTCATACAAGTCTGTATAAGAATAAATTTCCTCTTCACCTGTAATCTTACTTGTTGCCACTTCATTAAGCAAGTCAACTGCTCCAGTCAACATAACCTTGTAATCCACATCAACAGTTGCAATCTTGGCTTTCAATTCCTTGATATCATTGACCAACTGATCGCCATAGCTTTCAGTTCCTTTAGTTGTATTGTCTCCCCAAAGGATACGCTCGATACGGTGGAAACCTGACCAACCTTCTTCTGTCTTGTTTTCATCCATGTAGTCTGCTAAACGGAAGTCAATCTTAACATCTGACTCACCAAAACTTTCGGCAATTGGTTCTGAACGCTCATAGGACATACGAATCAGTGGATAAACCTTCGTAGCTTCTTCTAACTTACCTTCTTTCAAAAGTTTGACAAAGCCTTCTGTATCTGTCAAAAGTTTTATAGTCAGAAGTGGCCTTATCAAGCATTTTTTGCTTGTCTTCAGACAAGGCTGTCACCTTAGAGGAATCGGTTGTATCTGCTGATTTTTCAAACCTAACAGCACAAGCTGTCAATAGCAAGGTTGAAGATAAAAGGACAAAACCTAGCTTTTTTCATTGTTTACTCCTATCAGTTCAGGAAATCTGAATTAATTTTACGTTTTATTATATCATGTTTTCACTCATTTTTCAATAAATTTTCAGATAATTTAATGTTTGAAGCATTGAAATTCACTTACAAGATATAGACATTTATATATAATATTGATAAAATGTAAACTAAATAAATCTCTTATGAAGGAAAAGCTTGATTTTTATGAAAAAATTCATATCCCTAACTACTCTCTGCCTTGCCAGCTTGCTTTTAACAGCTTGCCAACCTCAGAGTAAAAACACTTCCTCAGAAAGTTCTGAAACAACTACTTCTAGTAGCAGTTCGCCTACTTCCACATCGGAAGAGAAGAAAAATGATTACACCCTATATAATCCTATCCTTAAAGAATATGCCAAAGTATTAGATGGTTCACCAGCTTCACATACAGAGGTCAATTCAAAAGCAAACTTAAAAAATACTTATCCTAAAGAATATTCTGGATTACAGTATAGCTTGTATGATTTAGACAAAAATGGTACGGACGAACTTTTGATTGCCCTAAAAATGGATTCTAACTATTACGATTTGTTAGATATTCGAACTCTAAAAAATGATGAAGTTATTCGACTGACCAATGCAGAAAACAAGCTGGACTTTATTGGTGAGCGCGTTCATTTTAATCCTTTAGAAAATGGCTATTTCCAATTATCTACCCGAGTATCTACTAATCAAATCCAAGTTAAACTATACAAGTTGAATCAGGATGGAACACAGTTAGAGTTAATTAGTGAATCAGATACAGAAGAGGGACTGGGGACAAAACCACCTTCCCTTGACATAAGATCTTTCTCTTGGAAATCTGTCACAAGTCTCATAAATGAAGAATCCTCCCTTCCGTCAGAAAGGAAAGGGATGGATATTTCTGCAATTCAAAATGGAGATTTTTCTAGTGTAGCAGGAACTTGGAGAAATCCTACAGGTATTGAATTCACCTTTGACAAAAATGGTTTAGTAAGTGATCAGTCCAAAATTTCAATTGAACATGCTAAAGAAATTGACCACTATCTAAAGGCAAATTCTATTTCTAAAGATGGAGGTGCTGGTGCAGCTATTGCCTTTTTACCAGCTGGAGTTTCATTAACCATGTCTGTCACCTCATCTCCAGATAATGGCTATACCGACTCATCTGATATCACACAAGACCGCTTATGGTTTGGACAACAACTTATCAATGGTAGTACTGAGGGATTTTTCTATAAAGTAGAATAGTGTTAGTAAACCCTTAAACGAGCTCATAAAATATCTAGCAACTTTTCATAAACACATATAGGATAAATATTCTTATGCTCTGAGAATATCTATCCTATATTTTTATTCCATCTACATCCCTATCGATACTTGATGAATTCTCTCTAAAAAAGATTAGACTTTTAGCCTCAAAATTGATAAAATAAAAAAGAAAATAATTGAAAAAGGAAACTGTAAATCACCATGATGAACATGCAAAACATGATGCGCCAAGCACAAAAACTTCAAAAACAAATGGAACAAAGCCAAGCAGAACTTGCTGCTATGCAATTTGTTGGCAAATCTGCTCAAGACCTTGTTCAAGCGACCTTAACTGGAGATAAAAAAGTTGTCAGCATTGACTTCAATCCAGCTGTCGTTGACCCAGAAGATCTTGAAACTCTTTCAGATATGACTGTTCAAGCCATCAACTCTGCTCTTGAACAAATCGATGAAACTACCAAGAAAAAATTGGGTGCTTTCGCTGGAAAATTGCCATTCTAAGCATAAGAAAAAAGGCTCCATAATATTTGTAGAGGATAAGTCCCCCTACAAATACTATGGAGCCTATTTTGGTGTCTTCAAAAAGTCTGAAAACATCAAAATAATTCATCTATTTAATATGAAAAGATCTACTGGATTCTTTTCAAAATCAACTTCCAGCAGCCTTTTCACTTTTTATTAATAAGTCCCTTCTTCACCTTGGCTAGTCAAGATTACCGGACCATCCTTAGTAATGACAAATTGGTGTTCATATTGACAAGATAGGCCACCGTCAATGGTCTTATGCGCCCAACCAGTTTTCATATCTGTATCAATTTCCCAGTCACCAGTATTGATCATTGGTTCAATGGTTAAGACCATTCCTTCACGGAGACGAAGCCCACGACCAGCAATACCATAGTTAGGAACCATTGGCTCTTCGTGCATGGTTGGGCCAACACCATGACCAACCAAATCACGCACTACACCGTAACCACGACTTTCAGCGTATTCTTGAATAGCCGCACCGATATCACCGATACGATTCCCAACAACAGCCTGCTCAATCCCCTTATACATGGCTTCTTTAGTTACATCCATCAAGTTTTTCACTTTTTCGGACGGTGTACCAACAGCATAAGCCCAACATGAGTCTGCTAAACCACCAGAATAGCTCTGAGTGTATTTTTTCATTTGTTCCACATTGTTGAAGTTTAATTTTGAGACATTCAGGTCAGATTTAGCAATTGGACCTCCCAAAACCATGTCAACCTTGAGCAAATCACCATCTTTCAAGATATAATGACGAGGGAAAGCATGAGCTACTTCATCGTTAAGAGAGCAACAGGTAGCATAAGGATAGTCCATCATTGCACCGTCAACTCCAATCTGAAGCGGAAGGAAATTTTCTTCCTTACAACGACGGCGCACGTATTCTTCAACTTCCCACATATCTACGCCAGGCTTAATAAAATCACGCAAGCCAATATGAATACTTGCTAGAAAATCACCGGCCTTATCCATAGCTTCGATTTCACGAGCTGATTTTAATGTTATCATTTTTTCTCCTAGTTTCTAATTAATTTTAACGGTTACATTTGCTTTTGAAACAATCTGATGACCATGATAAATATCGTAATCAATAATAGCTGACCGTCTCGTATGATGGATAATGCGTGCTTGAATGCGCAATATATCATCTATCTGAACAGCCTGCAAAAAGTAGATTAGCATCTGCTCAATAATAAGATTGCGACCACTATTCACAACTAAATCTTGAGTCATGTGGGTCAGAATTTCTGCCAATACACCATTAGCCAAAACACCGTTCTTCTCTAGCATAAAGGGTTCCACTGTAATCACTACTTCATCATGGTGATAAGAAAGTTTTTGACCAATCTGCTCAGAAAAAGTAGGTAGAGCAGAAACTTGGGAACGACTCATCTTCTCCATGACATCTCGTCTGGTTACAACCCCAAGCAAGGTTTGATTATTTCGAACAACCGGTACCATTTCAAAGTCTTCAGCAATCATCCGTTGACTCACATTGGCAATATTTGTCGATAATCCAACCAAAAATAGACTACGAGACATGACTTTATCAATTGTGGTACTTGGTGACTTATCTCCCGCATCTCTCATAGTAACAACCCCAACAACAACCTGATGTTGATTGATAACAGGGAAACGGCTGCTACGATTCTTACGTACCAAATCCAAATAATCTTTAACAGTGTCTGTCTCTCTCAGAAAACCATATTCATGACTCGGACGGTAAAGTTTCTCAACTGTCAGAATATCAGTCTTGATTTGGACATTTGATAAGGCTTTATTGATCATGGTCGCGACAGTGAAAGTGTCATGTTTGCTTCTTAAAACAGGAATTCCTTTTTGATTGGCCAGTTTAAGCACGTCATCATGAACATGAAATCCTCCTGTCACAAGAACAGCATTTTCATTTTCAAGTGCTAACAGTTGGATACGAGTACGGTCTCCGACAATCAAGAGTCCCCCATCATGAAGGTAGGACAGGATATTTTGTTCAGTCATGGCACCGATAGAGAACTTACTAAATTCTCTATCTAAACCTTCTTGACCAGACAGAACCTCAGAAGAAGTCACTTCAGCAATTTCAGCAAAAGTTAATCTTTCGATAGCAACTTTCTGAGATTTGACACGGATAGTACCACTTCTTGGACGAGTCTCTACAATTCCACGATTTTCAGCTTCTTTAATAGCCCGATAAGCCGTTCCATCACTGACTCCTAGATGGTTGGAAATGCTTCGAACACTGACCCTCTTTCCGACAGGTAATTCTTCCAAATAGCTTAGAATTTCCTGATGTTTACTCATTGAATTCTCCTTTTACATACCGAAATTCAAGATAATCCCGCATTTTTCTTGTGTAGCGATCACTTCCTTTAAACTGACGAGTCAAACGGAATCCAGACTTTAGAGCAACCTTTTGGCTAGCTTCATTTTCAAGATGAGTAATGATGGCTAATTGTTTTAAACCAAATTCCTCAAAAGAAAGTTGGCAAAGTTTTTTTACAACTTCAGTCATAAAACCTTGACACCACACATCTTTTCTCAAAAAATAGCCAAGCTCAGCTTCTTTTTTGATTTCATCTAACTTCTCAAATTTAATAGAACCAATCATTTGTTGATTTTTCTGGTCACAAATTGCCCACACTCCCAAAGGGGACTTCATAAAGTAATTCGCTAATGCATATTGACTTTCTTCCAAACTAGCTTGACTTGGAAAAATGAATTGTAAATTTTCTGGATTTGAAGCTATCTCATGGAAGTCTTGACTATCACTAAAAAAGAAAGGACGCAAATACAAGCGATCCGTTTCAAAAAAAGAAAACATTGCTAATTTGGTCCAAATATTCATAAACACCCCTACGGTTTATTCTTCAACAAGTGTAATATCTGCTCCTAGATTACGTAATTTTTCAATAATATCTGAATAACCACGTAAGATGAACTCAATATTTGTAATTTCAGTTTTGCCTTCAGCCATTAAACCAGCAATGACAAGTGCGGCCCCAGCTCTAAGGTCAGTAGCTTTTACATTTGCACCACGCAAACCACGTCCACCAGTATATAAAATATGGTCGTTTGTAGTCGTAATATCTGCGTCCATCTTTGCTAGTTCAAAAACATGGTTTACTCGTTTTTCATAAATGGTATCAATAATGGTACCACGACCCTCTGCTGTTAACAAGAGTGGAGTAATTGGTTGTTGCAAGTCAGTAGCAAAACCAGGATAAGGTGCTGTCTTAATATTGATTGCTTTCAAATTAGACTGTTCTTCGACAAAAATACTGTCTTCAGATACAGTCATTCTCACACCCATCTCTTCCAACTTAGCGATGAATCCTTCTAAGTGTTCGTATAATACATTGTTGATACGAATTCCCTTACCGACTGCAGCAGCTAAGGAAATATATGTTCCTGCTTCAATACGGTCTGGAATCACCTGATGGCGAGTTCCGTGTAATCTTTCAACACCATCAATAGTGATAATATTAGTTCCTGCCCCACGGATATGGGCACCCATATTATTCAAGAGAGTGGCAACATCAATAATCTCAGGTTCTCGGGCTGCATTTTCAATAATAGTACGACCATTTGCTTTAACCGCAGCAATCATCGTATTAATCGTCGCACCGACACTAACCGTATCCATGTAAATACTTGCGCCGTGAAGTCCTGTATCTTTAGCAGATAACTTCATGTTATCACCCTCGTAGCTAACAGTAGCTCCCATAGCTTCAAAAGCCTTAAGATGTAAGTCAATAGGGCGAGGTCCCAAATCACATCCACCAGGTAAACCAACAGTAGCTTCACCAAAGCGACCTAAAAGACTTCCATAAAAATAATAAGATGCACGAAGACTATTGATTTTCCCATATGGCATTGGAATATTTTGAACACCTCTTGGATCAATCTCTAACACATCGTCATAACGCTTAACGGTAGCGCCCATCAATTCCATAATTTCGACAAGACTAGCAACATCGGAAATATCTGGGACACAATCCAAAGTTACAACATCATCTGCCAAAATAATAGCTGGAATCAAAGCTACTACACTATTTTTTGCGCCACTAATGGTAATCTCACCTTGCAGGGGCAAGCCACCATTGATTACAATTTTTCTCATTTTAAATTTTTAATACTCTTTCAAAATTTCTAAAAAGGTCCTACGTTAAAGTATATCATAAATTCACCCTTTTTTCCATCATTTTCAATTATATTAGCTGAATCGTATTTATTGGTAAATGAGCTGTCTTGAAATGTTTTGCCCCATTTTGCCCCATGGACAAAAAAAGCCCATCATACAGGCTAGAATGAACTGCACCCCAAAAGTTAGACAGAAAAAACTAACTTTTGGGGTGTTTTTAT
>CAURTW010000030.1:0-15582 GCA_963527705.1 uncultured Streptococcus sp. | reverse complement strand
TTGTTGTGAAAAAGGATAATACAAGGCCTAAAAAGTATGCAATATAAAAAGGAAATTTTAAGCTAGGAAATGTATACTAAGTCCATAAGTTAAGAAGACCTTAACTTAAACTCCTAAAACTTTTTCATAATAATCTCCCTATAAAAAATAGAGTCGCCCAATCAGGCGGCTTATTTTTTTGAAAAATGGGCTTGGTGCCTGAGAATAATACTCAATGAAAATCAAAGAGCAAACTAGGAAGCTAGCCGCAGGTTGCTCAAAACACTGTTTTGAGGTTGCAGATAGAGCTGACGTGGTTTGAATTTGATTTTCGAAGAGTATAAATAGCTTAGTGATAGAAGAAAATAGGGAAATATGGTATAATGAAACGATAGATTTTTGAATAGGAATAAGATCATGTTTGGATTTTTTAAGAAAGATAAGGCTGTGGAAGTAGAGGTTCCGACACAGGTTCCTGCTCATATCGGCATCATCATGGATGGAAATGGCCGTTGGGCTAAAAAACGTATGCAACCGCGAGTCTTCGGACACAAGGCGGGCATGGAAGCATTGCAAACTGTGACCAAGGCAGCCAACAAACTAGGCGTTAAGGTTATTACGGTCTATGCTTTTTCTACAGAAAACTGGACCCGTCCAGATCAGGAAGTCAAGTTTATCATGAACTTGCCAGTAGAGTTTTATGATAATTATGTCCCGGAATTGCATGCGAATAATGTTAAGATTCAAATGATTGGGGAGACAGATCGCCTGCCTAAGCAAACCTTTGAAGCTCTGACTAAGGCTGAGGAATTGACTAAGAACAACACAGGTTTGATTCTTAATTTTGCCCTCAACTATGGTGGGCGTGCTGAGATTACACAGGCTCTTAAGTTGATTTCTCAGGATGTGTTAGATGCCAAAATCAACCCAGGTGACATCACAGAGGAATTGATTGGCAACTATCTCTTCACCCAGCATTTACCTAAGGACTTACGAGATCCGGACTTGATTATCCGTACTAGTGGAGAATTGCGCTTGAGCAATTTCCTTCCATGGCAGGGAGCCTATAGTGAGCTTTATTTTACGGATACCTTGTGGCCTGATTTTGACGAGGCGGCCTTGCAGGAAGCCATTCTTGCCTACAATCGTCGTCATCGCCGATTTGGAGGAGTTTAGGAGGAAATATGACACAGGATTTACAGAAAAGAACCTTGTTTGCAGGGATTGCCCTGGCTATTTTCCTACCAATTTTAATGATTGGTGGCCTCTTGCTTCAGATAGCAATTGGAATCATAGCCATGCTAGCCATGCATGAACTTTTGAAGATGAGAGGTCTAGAGACCATGACGATGGAGGGCCTCTTAACCCTCTTTGCAACCTTTGCCTTAACCATTCCCTTGGAGAATTACCTGACTTTTTTACCAGTTGATGGGAATGTGGTTGCCTATAGTGTTTTGATTTCAATTATGTTAGGAACGACTGTTTTTAGCAAGTCTTATACGATTGAGGATGCGGTTTTTCCTCTTGCTATGAGTTTCTATGTAGGCTTTGGATTTAATGCTTTACTAGATGCTCGCATTGCAGGTTTAGATAAGGCTCTCTTGGCCTTGTGTATCGTCTGGGCGACAGACAGTGGTGCCTATCTTGTTGGTATGAACTATGGTAAACGAAAACTAGCTCCGACAGTTTCTCCAAATAAAACCTTTGAGGGTGCCTTGGGTGGTATTTTAGGCGCTATTTTAGTAACCATCATCTTTATGATGTTTGACAGAACAGTTGCTCTTCCGTATGGAATTTACAAGATGTCGGTCTTTGCTATTTTCTTTAGCATTGCTGGACAATTTGGTGATTTACTAGAAAGTTCGATCAAGCGTCACTTTGGTGTCAAGGATTCTGGGAAATTTATTCCTGGACATGGTGGTGTTTTGGATCGTTTCGATAGTATGTTGCTTGTATTTCCAATTATGCACTTGTTTGGACTCTTTTAATCAAAAGACGGAGGAAATACTATGCTCGGAATTTTAACCTTTATTCTGGTTTTTGGGATTATTGTAGTGGTGCACGAGTTCGGACATTTCTACTTTGCCAAGAAATCAGGGATTCTAGTGCGTGAATTTGCCATCGGTATGGGACCCAAAATCTTTGCTCATATTGGCAAGGATGGGACGGCCTATACCATTCGAATCTTGCCTCTGGGGGGCTACGTTCGTATGGCTGGTTGGGGTGATGACACAACTGAAATCAAGACAGGAACTCCTGTCAGTTTGACCCTTACTGATGATGGTAAGGTTAAACGTATCAATCTCTCAGGTAAAAAATTGGATCAAACAGCTCTTCCTATGCAGGTGACCCAGTTTGATTTTGAAGACAAGCTCTTTATCAAGGGATTGGTTCTGGAAGAGGAAAAAACATTTGCAGTGGATCACGATGCAACGGTTGTGGAAGCAGATGGTACTGAGGTTCGGATTGCACCTTTAGATGTTCAATATCAAAATGCGACTATCTGGGGAAAACTCATTACTAATTTTGCAGGCCCTATGAACAACTTTATCTTAGGTGTCGTTGTTTTTTGGATTTTAATCTTCATGCAGGGTGGTGTCAGAGATGTCGATACCAACCAGTTCCATATCATGCCCCAAGGGGCCTTGGCTAAGGTGGGAGTACCAGAAACGGCACAAATTACCAAGATTGGCTCACATGAGGTTAGCAACTGGGAAAGCTTGATTCAGGCTGTGGAATCAGAAACCAAAGATAAGACGGCCCCGACCTTGGATGTGACTATTTCTGAAAAGGGGAGTGACAAACAAGTCACTGTTAGTCCGGAAGAAAGTCAAGGTCGTTACCTTCTAGGTGTTCAACCGGGGATTAAGTCAGATTTTGTATCTATGTTTGTAGGTGGTTTTACAACTGCTGCTGACTCGGCCCTCCGAATTTTATCAGCTCTGAAAAATCTGATTTTCCAACCGGATTTGAACAAGCTAGGTGGACCTGTTGCCATCTTTAAGGCAAGTAGTGATGCTGCTAAAAATGGAATTGAGAATGTCTTGTACTTCTTGGCAATAATTTCCATCAATATTGGGATTTTTAATCTTATTCCGATTCCAGCCCTGGATGGTGGTAAGATTGTGCTCAATATCCTAGAAGCCATTCGCCGCAAACCATTGAAACAAGAAATTGAAACCTATGTCACCTTGGCCGGAGTGGTCATCATGGTTGTCTTGATGATTGCTGTGACCTGGAATGACATCATGCGACTCTTTTTTAGATAATCGAGGAATATTATGAAACAAAGTAAAATGCCTATCCCAACGCTTCGCGAAATGCCAAGCGATGCTCAAGTTATCAGCCATGCTCTTATGTTGCGAGCTGGTTATGTTCGTCAAGTCTCAGCAGGTGTTTATTCTTACCTACCACTTGCTAATCGTGTGATTGAAAAAGCTAAAAATATCATGCGCCAAGAATTCGACAAGATTGGTGCCGTTGAGATGTTGGCTCCTGCCCTTCTCAGTGCAGAATTGTGGCGCGAATCAGGTCGTTACGAAACTTATGGTGAAGACCTTTACAAACTAAAAAACCGTGAAAAATCAGACTTTATCCTAGGTCCAACTCACGAAGAAACCTTTACAGCTATTGTCCGTGATTCTGTTAAGTCTTACAAGCAATTGCCACTTAACCTTTACCAAATACAGCCTAAGTATCGTGATGAAAAACGCCCACGTAATGGACTTCTCCGTACACGTGAGTTTATCATGAAGGATGCGTACAGTTTCCACGCTAACTATGATAGCTTGGACAGTGTTTATGATGAGTATAAGGCTGCTTATGAGCGTATTTTCACTCGTAGTGGTTTAGATTTCAAGGCTATCATTGGTGACGGTGGAGCCATGGGTGGTAAGGACAGCCAAGAATTTATGGCCATTACTCCTGCTCGTACAGACCTTGACCGATGGGTTGTCTTGGACAAGTCAGTTGCCTCATTTGATGAGATTCCTGCAGAAGTGCAAGAAGAAATCAAGGCAGAATTGCTCAAATGGATGGTCTCTGGTGAAGATACTATTGCTTACTCAAGTGAGTCTAGCTATGCGGCTAACTTGGAAATGGCAACAAACGAGTACAAACCAAGCAACCGTGTTGTCGCTGAAGAAGAAGTGACTCGTGTTGCAACACCAGATGTTAAATCAATTGATGAAGTGGCAGCCTTCCTTAATGTTCCAGAAGAACAAACAATTAAAACCCTCTTCTACATGGCAGATGGTGAACTTGTTGCAGCCCTTCTAGTTGGAAATGACCAACTCAATGAAGTTAAGTTGAAAAACCACTTGGGTGCAGATTTCTTTGATGTTGCGAGCGAGGAAGAAGTAGCAAATGTTATATCGGCTGGCTTTGGTTCGCTTGGCCCAGTTGGTTTGCCAGAAAATGTGAAAATCATTGCAGACCGTAAGGTACAAGATGTTCGCAATGCTGTTGTGGGGGCCAACGAAGATGGCTACCACTTGACGGGTGTGAACCCAGGTCGTGATTTCACTGCAGAATACGTGGATATCCGCGAAGTTCGTGAGGGTGAAATTTCACCAGACGGACAAGGCGTTCTTAACTTCGCGCGTGGTATTGAGATCGGTCATATTTTCAAACTCGGAACTCGCTACTCAGCAAGCATGGGTGCAGATGTTTTGGATGAAAATGGTCGTGCTGTGCCAATTATCATGGGTTGTTACGGTATCGGTGTTAGCCGTCTTCTCTCAGCCGTTATGGAGCAACACGCTCGCCTCTTTGTTAACAAAACGCCTAAAGGGGAATACCGTTATGCTTGGGGAGTTAACTTCCCTAAAGAATTGGCGCCATTTGATGTGCACTTGATCACTGTCAATGTCAAAGACGAAGAAGCACAAGCCTTGACAGATAAACTTGAAGCAAGCTTGATGGGAGCTGGTTACGAAGTCTTGACAGACGACCGTAACGAACGTGTCGGAGTCAAATTTAGCGACAGCGACTTGATTGGATTGCCAATCCGTATCACTGTTGGGAAGAAAGCAGCCGATGGAATCGTAGAAGTGAAGATTAAAGCGACTGGTGACACCATCGAAGTTCATGCAGATAACTTGCTTGAAACGCTTGAAATCCTCAGCAAGAAATAAAAACTATAATCAGAAGAAAAACAAGGAAAAAATGTAACTAGTTTTTACCTTGTTTTTTCTGTATAATGGGAAAAATGAGTAGATAAAGAGGTAAATGTATGCTAAGATTTCCAAAGGATTTTGTCTGGGGATCCTCTACTTCTGGACCACAAACAGAAGGACGTGTAGCTGGTGACGGTAAGGGAGATAATCTCTGGGATTACTGGTACCAAGTGGAGCCAAATCGTTATTATAATGGGATTGGTCCAGATAAAACATCAACCTTTTATGAAAACTGGGAAAAGGATATTGAGCTACTGTTAGAAACTGGTCACACGGCCTTTCGGACTTCTATTCAGTGGTCACGGATTTTTCCACAAGGGCGTGGAAAAGTCAATTCTCAGGGTGTGGATTTCTATCGTAAGGTTTTTGAGGCTATTAAGGCCAAAGGGATTCGTCTTTTAGTCAATCTCTACCACTTTGATTTGCCTTTTGCTCTTCAAGAGGATGGTGATGGTTGGGAAAATAAGGCGACTGTCTCAGCCTATGAAGACTATGCTCGTTTTTGTTTTGAGACTTATGGAGATTTAGTGGATCAATGGATTACCTTTAACGAGCCCATCGTTCCAGTAGAATTTGGCTATTTTTACGATGCCCATTATCCACATAAGGTGGATGCAGAGGCAGCTGTTAAAGTAGCTTATCATACACAATTGGCTAGCAGTAGGGCGGTTAAGGCTTGTCATGAACTTTTGCCAGATTCCAAGATTGGGATTGTCCTCAACTTGACACCGGCTTATCCACGTAGCCAGCATCCTGCTGATGTCAAGGCAGCTCGTATTGCGGACCTCTTTCAGGCCCAATCTTTCTTAGACCCATCTGTTTTTGGGACTTATCCACAGGAGTTAGTAGAAATCTTGCATGAACACGGTCTCTTGCCTGATGCTACAGAGGAGGAGTTGGAGCTCATTCGTAACAATACGGTGGACTTTCTTGGTGTCAACTACTATCAACCTTTGCGTGTTATGGCTCCTCGATTTGCGAAGCATCCAGATAGTCCACTCTTACCAGAACATTTTTACGAGCCTTATGTGATGCCTGGACGTAAAATCAATCCTCATCGTGGCTGGGAGATTTATGAGCAAGGGATTTATGACATTGCCCAAAATATCAAGGAAAATTATGGTAATATCGAGTGGATGTTGACAGAGAATGGTATGGGTGTTGAAGGGGAAGAAAAATTCCGTCAAGATGGAATGATTCAAGATGATTACCGTATTGACTTTGTAAAAGGTCATCTTCGTGAACTGTACCGTGCCATTGAAGATGGAGCCAACTGTAAGGGCTACTTGATTTGGACCTTTATTGACTGCTGGTCATGGCTCAACAGTTATAAAAATCGCTATGGTTTGGTCGAATTAGACTTGGAAACGCAAGAACGTCGTCTGAAAAAATCAGGGCACTGGTTCAAGGAATTAAGCGATAATAATGGATTTTAAAAAGGACTCTGACTGATTATCCTAATTGGTCAGAGCTTTTTGCTTACAGAAGCTTAATTTGAACTATACCAATTTTTACTCTTGACAAGTTAAAGAAACAAGTATATACTGTTTTTGCTGATTCTATAAAAGAGGAATTAGACTATACCAATTTTAAGGAGAAAGCACAGCTGGTCTGTGTCGTATATACTATGTGTGGAATTGTTGGTGTTGTTGGAAACACAAATGCAACTGATATTTTGATTCAAGGGCTTGAAAAGCTCGAATACCGTGGCTATGATTCTGCGGGGATTTTTGTCCTAGGTGGTGCTGAAAATCATCTAGTCAAGGCTGTCGGTCGTATCGCAGAATTGTCTGCCAAGACAGCTGGTGTTGAGGGAACAACAGGTATCGGACATACGCGTTGGGCGACTCACGGGAAACCAACGGAAGATAATGCTCACCCACACCGCTCTGAGACGGGACGTTTTGTCTTGGTGCACAATGGAGTGATTGAAAACTACCTTGAAATCAAGGAAGAATACCTTGCAGGTCACCACTTCAAGGGGCAAACCGATACGGAAATCGCTGTTCACTTGATTGGGAAATTTGCAGAAGAAGAAGGTCTCTCAGTTCTTGAAGCCTTCAAAAAAGCCCTTCACATCATTCGTGGTTCTTATGCCTTTGCCTTGATTGACTCTGAAAATCCAGATGTCATCTATGTCGCTAAGAACAAATCACCACTCTTGATTGGTCTTGGAGAAGGCTACAACATGGTCTGCTCAGATGCTATGGCTATGATTCGTGAGACCAACCAATACATGGAAATTCATGACCAAGAGTTGGTAATCGTCAAGGCTGATAGCGTCGAAGTTCAAGACTATGATGGTAACAGTCGTGAGCGTGCTAGCTATACTGCTGAGCTCGACTTGTCAGATATCGGTAAGGGGACTTATCCTTACTACATGCTCAAGGAAATTGATGAGCAACCAACGGTTATGCGTAAACTCATCCAAGCCTACACAGATGAGGCTGGTCAAGTAGTCGTTGACCCAGCTATCATCAAGGCTATTCAAGATGCAGACCGTATTTACATTCTTGCAGCTGGGACATCTTACCACGCAGGATTTGCTTCTAAAAAAATGCTGGAAGAATTGACAGATACACCTGTTGAACTTGGAATCTCATCTGAGTGGGGCTACGGTATGCCACTTCTCAGCAAGAAACCACTCTTTATCTTTATCAGTCAGTCTGGTGAAACAGCGGATAGCCGTCAGGTTTTGGTCAAGGCTAATGAAATGGGAATCCCAAGCTTGACAGTGACAAACGTCCCAGGTTCAACCCTTTCACGTGAAGCCAATCATACCATGCTTCTTCACGCAGGACCTGAAATTGCCGTGGCATCAACCAAGGCCTACACAGCGCAAATCGCAGCCCTTGCCTTCCTTGCAAAAGCAGTCGGAGAGGCAAACGGCAATGCCAAAGCGCAAGCCTTTGACCTGGTTCATGAGTTGTCAATCGTAGCTCAGTCTATCGAATCAACTCTTTCTGAAAAAGAAACCATTGATGCCAAGGTTCGTGACCTTCTTGAAACCACTCGCAATGCCTTTTACATTGGACGTGGTCAAGACTACTATGTAGCCATGGAAGCGAGCCTCAAACTCAAAGAGATTTCTTACATCCAGTGTGAAGGCTTTGCGGCAGGAGAACTCAAGCATGGAACCATTGCCTTGATTGAAGAAGGAACGCCTGTCTTGGCCCTCTTGTCAGATCCAGTCCTTGCCAACCACACTCGTGGAAATATCCAAGAGGTCGCAGCCCGTGGTGCCAAGGTTCTCACTATCGCAGAAGAAAATGTTGCTAAAGAGACAGACGATATCGTCCTTACGACCGTCCACCCTTACCTCTCACCAATCTCAATGGTCGTACCAACGCAATTGGTCGCTTACTTTGCAACACTCCACCGTGGCCTTGATGTGGACAAACCACGTAACCTTGCTAAATCAGTAACGGTAGAATAAGCTAAAAAAGTCTAGTTATCTAGGCTTTTTCTTGTGAGCAAATTGGTTGCTTGTACTCATGATTCGTGTTAGAATAATTTTTCAAATTGAAGGACAGAGGTAGACAGGGAGAATCACAATGGTAGAATTGGGAATTTCAACGTTTGGGGAAACAACAGTGCTTGAAGGGACTGGACAGACTTACAGTCATGCCGAACGCATTCGCCAGTTGCTGGCAGAGATTGAACTGGCTGACAAGGTTGGTTTGGATGTGTATGGGATTGGTGAGCATCATCGAGCAGATTTTGCAGTATCAGCCCCAGAGATTGTTCTGGCCGCTGGGGCAGTTAATACCAAGAAAATCCGTTTGACCAGTGCAGTCAGCATTCTCTCAAGTATGGATCCGATTCGCTTGTTCCAACAGTATGCTACTATCGATGCTTTGTCAAATGGACGAGCGGAGATTATGGCTGGAAGGGGTTCTTTCACGGAATCTTTTCCCTTGTTTGGATATGATTTGAAAGACTACGAAGCTCTTTTTGATGAGAAATTAGACTTGCTTCAGTTAGTTAATGAAAAGACCAAGTTAGACTGGCAAGGTCGATTAACTCAAACAATCTCTGGCAAAGAAGTTTATCCTCGTCCAGTTCAGGACAAATTGCCCTTGTGGATAGCGACAGGTGGTCATGTCGAATCAACAGTGAAGATTGCTCAGGCTGGTCTACCGATTGTTTATGCTATTATTGGTGGCAATCCGCGTTATTTTAAAAAGTTGATTCAGGCTTATCGTGAGATTGGGAGCGAAGCGGGCCATGCCAGTCATGAACTAAAGGTTGGGGCCCATTCTTGGGGTTGGGTTGCTGAAGATGGAGAGCAGGCTGTGAAAGAATATTTCCATCCGACCAAGCAAGTGGTGGATGCTATTTCCAAAGACCGTCCGCACTGGCAGGAATTGCGTTATGAGCAATATTTGGAGCAAGTTGGGCCAAATGGCGCCATGTTTGTGGGCAATCCAGATCAGGTGGCAGAAAAATTGATTCGCATGATTGAAGACTTAGGTTTGGACCGCTTCATGCTCCATCTACCGCTTGGCTCCATGCCTCATGAACAAGTCCTGAGAGCTATTGAACTCTTCGGCACACAAGTTGTACCCAAAGTACGGGCTTATTTTGCCATGAAAGAGGCTTAATAAAAAATCCTAATCGAGTTTATTAGGACAACAAATATTGTACAAAAATTAATCCCCCGAGCTATAATGCTTGGGGGATTGTTCTATAGGAGGGCTAGTTTAGTTCTCTTTTTTGTTTTTTAGCAAGAACCCGAGACCTAGAAGGGCAAGGAGACTCATTCCTGCAAACAGGAGTTTGTGATCGTTTTTGGTTCCTGTATTTGGAAGTTCAGCTTGTTTAGCTAGGGGTGCAGGTGTATTATCCTTGCTAGAGTTTTCTACCGATTCGTTTTGAACCGCCTCTTTTACAGATGATACTTGTGCTTCTTGTGCTGGTTGTTCAGCTTGTGAATCAGCTGTAGCTTGGCTAGGTTTATTTTCTGCATCAGCTACTTTTGCATCTGGTTTTGCAGAATCAGGTTTAGTTTGTGGAGCTGGAGTTTGCTGTTCCGGTTTGACTACTCGGTTTGGAATATTGTCTTGGATATTATATTGCCCTTGTTCTTGTTTTAAGCTAGAAAGGTCAAATTCTGGTTTTTCTTCCACAGCTGGGGCAACGATGGCACCACCTTGAGAGACTCGAAGAACAGTAGCTGTAAGGGCATTTAATTTCAAGCCTTTTTCAGTCCACTCAAGTCCTTTCGGGTTGGTAATTCCTACTGGCCCTGCTTGGTTTTCATCTGCTAAAACTTCAGCATTTCTGAGGTGGGCAAAGGCAGTTCCCAAATTAAATTCGCGAGCTTTTTCGTCCGCATTGACAAAGACTGCGTAGATGTCTCCATTTGGAGCAGTGATTTGGTAGCCAATTACTACGTCCTCTTTTGCCACATCATTTTGGCCTGGGACAGTGATGAGGTGGACACGGTCTTTGACATCTTGGAGACTCTTAAGTCGGAAGGCATCTGTAGATTGACGAAGAGCAATCAACCCTTTCATATAGTCACGGCTCTTGACATTTTCAGGATATGCTTTTCCATCTGTAGCCTTAGTCCAGTCAAACTTGTTAATAGCATCACTCGAATCGTATGAGTCATGGATGAAGTAAGGATAGTCAAATGGATTGCCGTCTTTATCACGCAACAAGTGAGATTTGTTTGGAACCTTATCCTCCGCTACTGGAGTCTTGTAGGCTGGGTCACGGAACTGTTTGGTGCGTCCATATTCCTGACCAGAGTGGATAAATGGAGTTCCTTGAGCTGTCAAGACCATGAGGTTTCCAAGTCGCAAACGACGGTGGATTTCAGCATAGTTCTCAGCCTTGCTTGGGTCTTTTTTGATAGACTGGGCGATGATGTCAAAGAGGGTCAAGTTATCATGGGCTGCGATATACTGGATAACATCTCCAGGATTGTCAGCTTCAAAGTTAGTTGGTTGGGCAATGAGATTTTTAAAGATGGTATTGATATCGCGTTTGCCACCTGTGATAAAGGCAGGTTGACCTTCGTTTGGATAGCCAGACTTGAGGTTGTTACGGATGTCGTCTGAAAAGACAGCGACAGTATCTGTTTTCTTCATCCAATCTTGGTCGGCAGGTTGTACAGGCGTATTTTCATCACCAGCATAGGTTCTCCAACCTTCGCCTAGCATGATAAGATTTGGATTGAGGGCGCGTGCAGCTTTGTACGCTTCTTCGATAGAAGCCGCATCGTGGTCACCCATCATATCAAAGCGGAAACCATCTACTTTGTAGGTTTCAACCAGATACTTGATGGAGTCTACCAAGACACGTTTAGACATGTAGTGGGTAGTTCCCAAACGGCCGCCTCCGAAGCTGGTACGAGGAGTTCCGTCTGCATCCATAAAGTGATAGTAGTTTGGCTCAATATCTTCAAAAATGTCAACCTTTGCAGTATGGTTGTAGACCACGTCCAGGATAGCACCCATGCCACGTTTGTGGATTTCGTTGATGAGGTTTTTGAATTCGGCAATACGTTTTTCTGGATCCTTAGGATTCCTTGAGTACATACCAGTCAAGGAGAAGTAGTTTTGAGGGTCATATCCCCAGTTGTAGTTGCTGTTGCTTGAAGCATAGTCAGACAAGCGTTCATGGTTTTTCAATTCATTGACAAAGTAGTAAGACAAGACTGGAAGGAGCTGGATGTGGGTCACACCTAAGTCTTTGAGATAGTCTAGTTTTTCAATGAAGGCTTCAAAGGTACCAAATGGTTTTGTCAAGTCTTTTGCAATGGCAGGATCTGAAGTGAAGTCACGCACATGAGCTTCATAGATGACAGCATCTTCGCGCGATTTGAAGTTGCGAATCTTACCATAAGTCAAGTCTTGAGGTCCTAGTTTAGCTGGATCTACAAAGGCGGCTTTAGCCACTTTATGGGCATCGTCAATCTTAGCATCGTTACTATTCCAAGCAGCGAGGGATTTAGCGTAAGGATCGAGTGCAAGAACAGTTTTACCTTGACGCTCGATTTGGTATTGATAATAGTATCCAGTGAAATCTGTGATGCCTAGTTTGTTTGTGCTATCTAGAGTTTGTTTCCAAGTTCCTCTTTCCCCTTTTTCAAGAGCGACAGTTCCAACTACTTTTTCAGGGTCATTCTTGTCGTAGACAACAACAGAAACCTTATCAGCACTTGGTGACCAGAGAGTTAAATCAACCTGTTTTCCTTCTTCTTTGAGGTCGGCTCCAAGTTTACCATCATAGCTGTATGTCTCATCTTTCAGACGCCAGCTTGTTTTGGTAGTGAATTTGTCAGAGTTGTATCTCACGGTATAAGGATGTTTTGTGTCAGAGAAATCTCCGCTGTAGGTCACTTTCTTACCAGCTTCATCTATTGCAACATCGGTGATAGTTACCTTGTTTCCTAGGTGATTAGTGATGTTGGAGTGTTTGAGGATATCTTCTTTTTTAGCACCGACTAGTGTTGAAAAACTACTTTCAATGCTAGAAGTTCCTACGTGTTGGGCACCTGTCATACGGATATCATGAACATAGTATGGATTTGTGTAAATCGATTCGTCATCGTCTTTTAGAAAAATTTGGCTATGATTTTTCAAATCTGTAAACTTATAATCTTCTTTACGGATTTTCACGTCGTCTCCTTTTTTGCTTTCATCTAGTAATAAAAAGCCGAATTCTTTGGCGGCATCCTTAAGAGGAATGTCGATATAGCGGCCATATTTGCCTGTAGCTGTAAAGTCTGTTCCGTTAGGCCATTCACCACTACTTGGCTCTTTCACATCTCCCCAGTACCAGAGAGATTTCTTGTCATAGTTGCCATCTGTGCGGTAGTAGTTGACACGAATAGTTCCTGCAGGTTGTGGCTCGTAAGAGAAAACCTTGTGATCTTGGTCCAACCAAGCCTCATTCATCTTTGGTGCCAGTTTTTCTACCGATTTATCGCCGGTTAGATTTTTTCCAGCTGTATTATTGATGAGGAAGCTAATTTTCTTGGCTTGTTCTCCCTTTAATTTGACATCTAGGTAGTAGCCGTAGTCGTCTTTTTTGGCATCCTTAAAGGACAGGGCTCCGTTTGGCCAGTTTTCAGATGGTTTTTCAACATCGTCCCAAGTCCATAGTCCTTGAGCATCCTTGTTTTCTTCAGGAAGCTTTTTGACATGGATACGGAAGTAGTTGTCTTCTATTGGCTCTTCTGCCTTAGTTTCAGTCGTTACTGGACTCGTAGAAGTAGTTGGTTCACTTGAACGATCTTGTCCGGTTTGTGGGGCTGAATCGGCTGGAGTTGCAGCAGGAGTGGGTACCTCTGTTGCAGGTTTTTCTTCTGTTTTCTTTAGGGAAGCGTTTGCATTTTTAGGCGAAGAAATATCACTTTCGTTTTTACCAGAGTTAACTGCTGTATCAGTAAGAGGTTGGGCAAGGGCAGTAGTAGTTTCACTATTACTTGCATTAGTGGTTGTAGTATTTTCGTTGGCTGAGATAGTTGGTGTAGCCATGGCAAGTAGGACAAAGCTTGCGCCGATAAGGACAGAACCAGTTCCATTTTTGAGGGAACGGATGCTGTAGACCATTTTTTTCTCAGTGTGAGATGGTGTTCTTTTCATAATCAATCTCCTATAAATGAATTTCTTTATCAGTATAGCACTTAGTAAAACAATATGCAAGCGTTTTCCTAAAATTAAACTAAAAGAAAAATCGCAACAGATTTTGCTACGATTTAGCTAGTCTTTCTTTATGAATTTGAGAAGCAAGAAGGTGAAGGTGATGAAATAATTCTGAAGTAGAGAAGTTACGATTATAGATAATTGGTTTAGGAGAGTTGGTGACAGGAAAGGTAGTGATAACAATATCGTGAGGAATTTGATTGAGAATTGAGAATGAAATAGTAGATTCTTCCCAAGAATCAAAGAGATAGAGATTATTGCCGTAGTGAGCAAGGGTGTCGATAAGGTTTTGTGCGTGATGGCTATCCAAATGACTAATGACTAAAACACGTATTTTGGGAAGTTTTTGAAGTAATTGGACTAAAATTCGTTGCCCTAGGATAGAAAAGGTGTAGACAAGTTCTTGTAGCTTACTTGGGTGATTTTCTAGCCCCATTTTAGTCAGGTAAGATTGGAATTTGTGTTGACTTATTTCAAATAGTTTTGGAAATTCTACTTGATAACTGCTTAAAATTTGGGATTTCTGTCTGTCGAGAGACTGGTTACTGAGTAAATGGAAGAAATCAGATTGGGCAGTGTAGTGGAGGAGCCAAATCAATTCCTCGCGATTTTCAATCTGTAGGTGAAATTCTTTAGCTAGTTCTTCTAGGATTTGACTCAATAAACGGTAAGATTTTTGGATATGATGAATATTACCCAGTGCTCCATTGCTAGGATTGTTTGTGATTTGAGGAGACTTTACTGGGTTTAAAAATAGCTGTTCTAGCGTCTCCTTTTTCGGTTCAAAATGGAGCTTTTTAGGCAGCTTTTTGATATCTTGTTCAAACTGGGTAATCTGCATGAGGGTGCTGTAGTGACTGGTTAAAAGAGGAGTAGGATTTTCAACCAAATGACTCTTATTAAAGCGCTCCAGATTGATAGCTAGAGTATATTTGATTTGCCGTAAACTACTGAGGTTGGGTGAAACTTGTTGGGCGTTCAAAAATAGCTGAATCAAGTGAGTGAGTGATTCTTCAGAAATAGAAGGGAAGGGCCAATCCAGAAAACTGTAACTTTGGCTAAAGTAGTCTAGATAAAAGGCGCGAATGTCCTCTTCTTCTCCCTCCATGACTAAAGGGGAAGGTTGAATTCCGATGCCATAGTGTTGCGGAAGCTTAGTATTTAGATGCTGGATGATTTCCTGAACTCGTTCGCAACTAATCACAAGTTTCTGGCATATTTGCTTAAGTGTTTGTCCCTCTTTGAAAAACAGACGGTTCAAAAAAGAGTAAGTTTCAGATTGTTCAAAGATAGTAATTCTAGGGTCTAAGGAGTTTCGCACTTCAAACTGCAATTGAATGCCTTTTTTTCTTGATTGAAGCAGGAGGTTAGGAAACAATTGCTCAAACTTAAAAAGGTGTTCTTGCAATTCTTCTATTGAAGAATTCAGCTTCTCAGCCAAGACTGGAATTTCTAACCAATCATGGTGTTTGGTTAATTCTTCCAGTAAGAATAGCAAGTCTTGTTCAGTTTTAGACAGCAATATATTCATCATAAACCTCCCTATATATTTATATATATATTAAAATAAAAGCTTGGTAAAGTCAAGAAAACAGCCTATGATAAAATAGGGGAATCGTAATTTACTATATTTCTATTGAACGATTAGACGGAAAATGAAGTTTGCAACGTGATAGTAGCATGCAATTTTTATAGGAAAAGATTAAGGCTAATTATGTGACTATTAGTCCGTCTCGCTCCGTTAGGTGAGAGACAAAAAAACCGCC
>CAURTW010000029.1:0-16046 GCA_963527705.1 uncultured Streptococcus sp. | reverse complement strand
GCTACCAAGAATCCATTACAGACCAGTCTTATAATGGACAAATCTTGACCTTTACTTATCCTTTAGTAGGAAATTATGGAATTAATCGTGATGATTACGAATCCATTATTCCAACTTGTAAGGGAGTCGTTGTTTTCGAAGAGGCGCGTCGAGCAAGCAACTGGCGAAATCAAATGACGCTGGATGAATTTTTGAAAGCCAAGAAAATTCCTGGTATTTCAGGAATTGATACGCGTGCACTTACCAAGATTATCCGTAAGCATGGTACCATGCGTGCAACCTTGACCCATGTTGGGGACAGCATGGACCATGTGACTGACCAGCTCCAAGCAACAGTTTTACCGACAGACAATATCAAGCAGGTTTCTACTAAAACATCCTATCCAGCTCCAGGAGTTGGTTTGAGTGTTGTCTTAGTGGACTTTGGTCTCAAGCACTCAATTCTACGTGAACTTTCTAAGCGTAACTGTAACGTGACGGTTGTTCCTTATTCGACAACGGCTGAAGAAATTCTCCATCTCAATCCTGACGGAGTTATGTTGTCAAATGGTCCAGGTAACCCAGAAGATGTTCCACAGGCACTGGATATGATTCGCGGTGTACAAGGAAAAATTCCAATCTTTGGTATTTGTATGGGGCACCAACTCTTTGCTATGGCAAACGGGGCTAAGACTTACAAGATGAAGTTTGGTCACCGTGGTTTCAACCATGCGGTACGTGAAATTGCTACAGGACGTGTGGATTTTACAAGTCAAAACCATGGTTATGCAGTTAGCCGTGAGGATTTGCCAGAGCATTTGATCATTACCCACGAAGAAATCAATGACAAGTCAGTTGAAGGTGTGCGTCACAGATACCAACCTGCTTTCTCTGTTCAATACCATCCAGACGCAGCCCCTGGTCCACACGACGCTAGCTACCTATTTGATGAGTTTATCGAGATGATGGAAGCTTTTAAACAATCAAACTAAGAACGAGTAAAAGCTCGTCGGAGAATTTATGTAACTGAACACGGACGGAAAGCTCGGAATTTAGAGAAACCAACTTGGATTGTCAATCCTTCCTTGGTTTCCTAAAATTCAATCGCTTTCTATTCGTCCTTTGTATCTTATTTAATGTCGCCCTGTGAGGCGACGAATAGAAAGGCAGGTCGTTTCTTTTAGTCGCTATCAGGCGAACTAAAAACTCCCTGCACTAGATTTTTTACCGAAAAGTATCGTTTCGCTAAAAAATCGTCGAAGAATTTATTTAATGGCAACCTGAGAGTTGCCGAATAGAAAGGAGAAGATACATTGTTCGCGGAAGTGAACACGCCCTAAGAACTGTGTGAAAAAGATAAACATCGTCTTGACGCTGAAGGTGTCTGCACCGAGTTTCCTATTTTCACTGTGTTCTTTACGGGCTTTGTATCATAAACTATGCCTAAACGTACTGATATTCAAAAAATTATGGTGATTGGTTCTGGTCCGATTATTATTGGTCAGGCTGCTGAGTTTGACTATGCTGGGACCCAGGCTTGCTTGTCGTTGAAAGAGGAAGGTTATGAGGTTGTCTTGGTTAACTCAAATCCTGCAACCATCATGACGGACAAGGAGATTGCTGATAAGGTTTATATTGAACCGATTACACTTGAGTTTGTGACACGTATTCTTCGAAAGGAACGTCCAGATGCCTTGCTACCAACACTCGGTGGTCAGACAGGTCTCAACATGGCCATGGAATTATCTAAAAATGGTATCCTTGATGAGCTTGGTGTTGAGCTTCTGGGAACTAAATTATCTGCCATTGACCAAGCGGAGGACCGTGACCTCTTTAAACAATTGATGGAAGAGCTCAACCAACCAATTCCTGAATCTGAAATTGTCAACACTGTTGAAGAAGCTGTTGCCTTTGCAGCAACAATTGGCTACCCAGTCATCGTCCGTCCAGCCTTTACTCTTGGTGGTACTGGTGGTGGTATGTGTGCTAATGAGGAAGAATTGCGTGAAATCGCTGAAAATGGTTTGAAATTGTCACCTGTTACCCAATGTTTGATTGAGCGTTCAATCGCAGGTTTCAAGGAAATTGAGTACGAAGTGATGCGTGACTCAGCTGACAATGCTTTGGTTGTTTGTAACATGGAAAACTTTGACCCAGTTGGGATTCACACAGGGGATTCCATTGTATTTGCCCCTGCCCAAACCATGTCAGACTATGAAAACCAAATGCTACGTGACGCGAGCTTGAGCATCATTCGCGCCCTCAAGATTGAAGGTGGATGTAACGTTCAGCTAGCCCTTGATCCACATAGCTTCAAGTACTATGTCATCGAAGTAAACCCTCGTGTGTCGCGTTCGTCAGCCCTTGCTTCTAAGGCGACAGGTTACCCAATTGCTAAGTTGGCTGCTAAGATTGCAGTAGGTTTGACCTTGGATGAGGTTATCAACCCAGTTACGGGTTCAACCTACGCCATGTTTGAACCAGCCCTTGACTACGTGGTTGCCAAGATTCCTCGTTTCCCATTTGACAAGTTTGAAAAGGGTGAGCGCCGTCTTGGTACTCAGATGAAGGCCACTGGGGAAGTCATGGCGATTGGTCGTAACATCGAGGAATCTCTCCTTAAAGCTTGTCGCTCCCTTGAAATTGGGGTGCACCACAATGAAATGCCTGAACTTGCAGAGGTTTCTGATGATTCCTTGATTGAAAAAGTAGTCAAAGCCCAGGATGACCGTCTCTTCTACGTATCAGAAGCAATTCGTCGTGGTTACACACCAGAAGAAATTGCTGAATTGACTAAGATTGATATCTTCTATCTTGATAAACTCCTACATATCTTTGAAATTGAGCAGGAGTTGGGTGCCCATCCACAAGATCTTGAAGTTTTGAAAACTGCAAAATTGAATGGATTTTCAGACCGTAAGATTGCTGAACTCTGGAAAACGACAGCTGATCAAGTTCGTCAACTTCGCTTGGAAAACAAGATTGTTCCAGTTTATAAGATGGTCGATACTTGTGCTGCAGAGTTCGACTCTGAAACGCCATATTTCTATTCAACCTATGGTTGGGAAAACGAGTCTATCAAGTCTGATAAGGAATCCGTTCTAGTTCTAGGTTCTGGTCCAATCCGTATCGGTCAAGGGGTCGAGTTTGACTACGCAACTGTTCACTCAGTTAAGGCTATTCAAGCTGCTGGATACGAAGCTATCATCATGAACTCAAACCCAGAGACCGTTTCTACAGACTTCTCTGTATCAGATAAGCTTTACTTTGAGCCATTGACATTCGAAGATGTTATGAATGTCATCGACTTGGAGCAACCAAAGGGCGTTATCGTTCAGTTCGGTGGTCAAACAGCCATCAACCTTGCGGAGCCATTGGCAAAAGCAGGTGTGACCATCCTTGGTACACAGGTTGCTGACCTAGACCGTGCCGAAGACCGCGACCTCTTCGAGCAAGCTCTTAAAGATTTGGATATTCCACAGCCACCAGGACAAACGGCTACCAATGAAGAAGAAGCAGTGCTTGCGGCTCGCAAGATTGGTTTCCCAGTCTTAGTCCGTCCATCTTATGTTTTAGGTGGACGTGCTATGGAAATCGTTGAAAACGAAGAAGACCTTCGTTCTTATATGCGTACTGCGGTTAAGGCAAGTCCAGACCACCCTGTTCTTGTTGACTCTTATATCGTTGGACAAGAGTGTGAAGTCGATGCCATTTCAGATGGTAAAAATGTACTCATTCCTGGTATCATGGAGCATATCGAACGTGCTGGTGTCCACTCAGGTGACTCAATGGCCGTTTACCCACCACAAACCTTGTCGCAAAAGGTGCAAGAAACAATCGCAGACTATACTAAACGCCTAGCAATCGGTCTTAACTGCCTTGGAATGATGAACATCCAGTTTGTTATCAAGGATGAAAAAGTCTACGTTATTGAGGTCAATCCACGTGCCAGCCGTACGGTTCCATTTCTTTCTAAAGTGACCAATATCCCTATGGCTCAAGTAGCAACCAAGCTCATTCTTGGTCAAAAACTTGAAGAACTTGGCTACCAAGATGGACTTTACCCTGAAAGCACCCGCGTTCATATCAAGGCTCCAGTCTTCTCCTTCACCAAGTTAGCGAAAGTAGATAGCTTACTTGGTCCTGAAATGAAGTCAACAGGGGAAGTTATGGGTTCTGATACGACTTTGGAAAAAGCTCTCTATAAGGCCTTTGAAGCTTCTTACTTACACTTGCCAACTTTTGGTAACGTTGTATTTACCATCGCTGATGATGCCAAAGAAGAAGCCTTGGACTTGGCTCGTCGTTTCCAAAATATTGGCTATGGAATCCTCGCGACAGAAGGGACAGCAGCCTTCTTTGCCAGTCATGGATTGCAAGCCCAACCTGTTGGTAAGATTGGTGATGACGATAAGGATATTCCAAGCTTTGTTCGTAAAGGAAGAATTCAAGCTATCATTAATACAGTTGGAACAAAACGAACTGCAGACGAAGATGGTGAGCAGATTCGCCGTTCAGCTATTGAACACGGAGTGCCCCTCTTCACAGCCATAGATACAGCTAACGCCATGCTCAAAGTATTGGAAAGCCGTAGTTTTGTCACAGAAGCAATCTAGTTGAGAAAAATTTTTCACATTTTTAAAACCAGCGTCAGAAAACGCTGGCTTTTTGCAATACTGATCTTGCTTGTTTTAACTATCATGCTTTCCTTAAGAATCATTTCAAAATGTGATATAATAAGAATAAATTGGAAATAGGAAATTAATTTCATTATATTTTCAAAACTCCATTAATAAAATAGGTAAAGACAAGATTAGAAAGTGAATATTCCGATGTCTTCTTACAAAAAGGTCTCTCTTTCTGAAATCAACCAATCTATTGAAACTCCGAATAACAATCATTTTTGCAAAATCTAAAAGTATTTTTGGGGACTGGAGTTCTTGTAGCAGTTGGTTATATGGATTCTGGAAACTGGATTACCAGTGTTGTTGGTGATGCTTCCTACAAGCATAGTCTCTTATTTGTTATTTTGATTTCATCCATTATCTCCATGCAGTTACAACAGATGGCTGGAAAGCTCGGTATCGTGACTAGGATGGATTTAGCGCAGGCAACAGCTCATCATGTCCCCAAGTGGCTCCGCTATAGTCTATGGGTGATTTTAGAATTAGCTTTAATGGCGACAGACTTGGCTGAGGTTATTGGTTCAGCAATTGCCTTAAATCTTTTGTTTAAAATACCGATTATGGTCGCGATACTTCTAACCGTTTTAGATGTATTTCTTTTGATTTTGTTGATGAAATTTGGTTTCAAGGAGATTGAAGCTATTGTTACAACCCTTATCTTAACCATATCAGATATCTTTTCTTATCTGGTGGCTTTATCCAATCCAAGTATGCAGGGGATTTTTGGTGGCTATTTACCGACTCCAACTTTATTTAAAAGTTCCTTGTCAGGACATGAGAGTCAACTGACTTTTGCTTTAGGGATTGTAGGAGCGACAGTCAGGCCCCATAATCTCTATCTTCATTCATCCTTATCCCAAACAAGGAAAATCAACCATAAGGATAAGAAAGATATTTGAAAAGCTGTTCGTTTTATGATCTGGGACTCAAATCTTCAGTTGTCCCTAGCCTTTGTTGGCAATTCCTTACTTCTCATTTTAGGAGCATCGCTCTTTTTTGCTCATGCGTCTGAAATTTCAGCTTTCTCTCAAATGTACAATGCTTTACAGAATTCGACAATAGCAAGAGCGATAGCCAGCTCAACTCTGTCAACTTTATTTGCTCTGGCGCTCTTGGCAAGTGGTCAAAATTCTACTATCACAGGTACTTTGACTGGACAGATCGTTATGGAAGGTTTCTTGCATATGAGATTACCACAGTGGATTATCCGTTTCGGAACACGGATTTTTGCCTTGCTTCCTGTGATCATAGTTGGACATCAAGAGAAACCTTGAATCAGTTATTGGTCTATTCACAGGTCTTTCTTTCAATCGCTCTTCTATTCTCAATTTTTCCCTTAATTTATCTGACTTCTAAGAAGTCAGTGATGGGAGAATTTACCAATGCTAAGTGGAACACAATCCTAGGCTACGTAGTTTCAATCATCTTGACCATTCTCAATATCAAGCTACTTTTCGATATTTTTTAACCCCGTTTGAAATCAATTATAGTTTCAGCGTGATGGTTGACAAATAGAAAGTAGTAGTGATTGATTCATAAAAAGAAGAAAAAAAGAACAGCCGAAGCTGTCTTTTTATCATTATTTGAGACCGTATTTTTTGTTGAAACGATCCACGCGTCCATCTGCTTGAGTGAACTTTTGACGTCCAGTGTAGAATGGGTGTGAGTCTGATGAAATTTCCACACGGATCAATGGGTAAGTTTCGCCTTCGAACTCAACAGTTTCGTTAGAGCGTTTTGTTGAACCGCTAAGGAATTTGTAACCAGTAGTTGTGTCCATGAAGACAACTGGGCGATATTCTGGATGGATATCTTTTTTCATTTTGCAATATTTCCTTTCTGCCATGGTCTCTTTGCGAGCCATAGATTGTTACCATACTAGTCTATCAGATTCTGAAAAGTTTGGCAAGTATTTTATCAGTTTTTAAGCAAGTTTTTTAACTTTTGGTAGATGATTTCGTTTTCTTCTAAACTATAGGAATTAGCACCGCTTGCTAGAGGGTGGCCTCCACCATCATGTTCTTTGGCAATTTCATTGATAGGATGGATTTTACTGCGTAAGCGAACTCGGTAGTGGCCATCAGCCTGCTCCACAAAAATTCCCCAGAGACTAACACTGTCAATGCGTCCAGGTGCGCCTACAATGGCTGCAGTTTCCGCATCGGTGACATTGAATCGTTTTAAGATTTCCTGACTCAGAATCACGCGAGCTGCGCCATTTTCATCCACTTCCAGATGGTCGTAGATGTAGCCCTGAAGTTTAGCAATTTTGTAACTCATAGTGTCCATTTTGCGAGTGAGAGCCGCAAAGTCAAAGTTATGTTCTCTCAAATAAGCCGCCAGTCGGAGGGTTCGTGCAGTTGTAGAAGGGTAGAGGAAGCGACCTGTATCACCAACAATTCCTGCAAAGAGCAATTCAGCAGCGTGATCTGACAAGGCCAGTTGGGTTGTTTGGGCAAATAGGGTAATCATCTCACTAGCGCTGCTTGAACTAGTATCGACCCAAGACAGGTCACCGTATACATCATCATTTGGATGGTGGTCAATCTTAATGAGAAAATCACCTTGAATATAGCGTTTATCATCAATACGAGCAGTATTGGCCGTATCACAGACGATGACAAGGGCGCCTTGGTAGGCACTATCTTCAACAGAATCCATTTCAGCCATCCAAGTAAGAGTTGGTTCATCAAAACCAACTGCTTTGATGGTTTTTTCTGGGAAATGATGTTTGAGAAGAGCTTTCAATCCCACCTGACTTCCCAAGGCATCAGGGTCTGGTTTCATATGACGATGAATGATAATCGTGTCGTATTCTTTGATTTTTTCTAAAATTTGATGGCAAATTTCCATAAATAACCTCAATTCTTTCTCATTTCATTGTAGCACAAGAATTTTTATTTTTAAAATGAAAAAGATATGATATAATGGAGAAAGATAAATTGAGGAGGACGATATGGCATTAGCAAAAATTGTATTTGCCAGTATGACCGGTAATACCGAAGAAATTGCAGATATTGTAGCAGACAAATTGCGTGACTTGGGCTTGGATGTCGATATTGATGAATGTACAACTGTTGACGCTTCAGACTTCTTGGAGGCAGACATCGCTATCGTTGCGACCTATACTTATGGTGATGGAGAATTGCCAGATGAGATGATGGACTTCTACGAAGACCTAGCAGACCTCAACTTGAATGGCAAAATCTACGGAGTGGTCGGCTCAGGAGATACCTTCTACGATGAATTCTGTAAGGCTGTCGATGACTTTGACCGCGTTTTTGTAGCGACAGGAGCAGAAAAAGGTTCAGAATGTGTTAAAGTTGATCTTTCTGCTGAGGAAGAAGACATTGAACGCTTGGAACAATTTGCAGAAGAATTGGCTGCTAAAGTAGGATAAGCATAAAAGTGCGCTGATGTAATCAATCAGTGCACTTTTCTTATCGTGACTTGGGATTTTACTAGCCTATTTGGTGGCTTTTTGATACAATAATTCAAATAAAGGAGGATACTGTATGGATTTAGATATTATTCGCCAAGAAATTGATCAAATCGACGATCAAATTGTTAAACTTCTAGAAGCACGAATGCACTTAGTTGAAGGGGTTGTCGCTTATAAGAAGGCTTCAGGGAAACCGATTTTAGATACCAAGAGAGAAGCAGTTATTTTTGAAAAGGTCAGAAATCGTGTAGAAGACAAGCGCTATCAGGAGACTATTGTCGCAACATTTTCGGACATACTCAAACGTTCGCGTGATTACCAGGATCAAAACATCAAATGAAAAAAGAACAATTTTATCCGCTAGGAATTTTTCTAGCTGCCATGTTGGGCGGACTGGTTCGCTACCTAGTTTCCACTTGGTTACCAGCTAGTCCTGACTTTCCTTGGGGCACTCTCTTTGTCAACTATCTGGGAATTTTCTGCCTGGTTTATCTTGTCAAGGGCTATCTGGTCTATAAAGGAACCAGTAAAGGCGTTATTTTAGCACTGGGTACAGGTTTTTGTGGCGGTTTAACAACTTTTTCCAGTCTCATGCTTGATGCTATGAAACTGCTTGATACAGGGCGTTATCTTAGCCTAGTCTTGTATCTCATTTTAAGTGTGGGTGGAGGCCTGCTCTTGGCTTACTATTTGGGGAGGAAGAAATGGTAATGGTCTATCTTGCAATTGCTTGTGGTTTCGGAGCTTTAGTGCGTTATTTCTTTTCCCGCTATAATCAAGCTTCTAAATTGCCACTCGGAACGCTCATAGCCAATCTTTTGGGTTGTTTTTTAATTGGATTATTTTACAATCATGTGGAATCTAAGGAAGTCTATGCTATTCTAGCAACAGGATTTTGTGGCGGTTTAACGACTTTTTCGACCTTGAATGATGAACTTCAAAGACTGCTAAGTGATAAGAAGGTCTTTTATTCTTACCTGACCTTGACCTACCTAGGTGGTTTGGTTGCGATTTTTTTAGGAATTCTGTTGTAAATTTCTTTACTTTTTTGTGGAAATTTGGTAAACTGTATCTTGTGTGTAATGGACGCACAAAAATACAGTTTATCCGCTGAGGAAGGTTCCTCAAGATTGACAAAGATAGGAGAATAAAATGAATCCATTAATCCAAAGCTTGACTGAAGGTCAACTTCGTACAGATATCCCATCATTCCGTCCTGGTGACACTGTTCGTGTACACGCGAAAGTTGTCGAAGGAAACCGTGAACGTATCCAGATTTTTGAAGGTGTTGTTATTGCACGTAAAGGTGCTGGCATCTCAGAAAACTACACAGTTCGTAAAATCTCTAACGGTGTAGGTGTTGAGCGTATCTTCCCAATCCACACTCCACGTGTTGAAAAGATCGAAGTTGTTCGTTACGGTAAAGTACGTCGTGCGAAATTGTACTACTTGCGTGCTCTTCAAGGTAAAGCAGCTCGTATCAAAGAAATCCGTCGTTAATTCGACTAAAAAACTCTGCTTTTTCAGCAGAGTTTTTATCTAGCTCCCTTAGTTCAATGGATATAACAACTCCCTCCTAAGGAGTAGTTGCAGGTTCGATTCCTGCAGGGGGCATTTTTAGTAAATTAAGAAAAATAAAGAATATTCAAAGTGTTTATTTATAGGCAATCATCACAATTTAGTTTTTTTAAATAGGTTAGTGTTTTTTCTTTGACTAATTCATAATCAAAATTTTACAAAAAATTATATTTTGGTCAATGACTATAGAATAAAATGGATCATGAAAATGTCTTTGATTTATAGTAGTGTAAAAAAAGGACTTCCTTTATTGGAATGTCCTTATTTTTATTATGGAATTGGACAAATGAGGTTAAGGTTCAGCTCTATGAACTTAGAAAGCAAGTACAAAGCTTTAAACAGCTTTCAAAAAGATTGGGTGTGGATTTTTCGGGCTAAGATATGTGATAAAATGAATTGATTGTTATGAAATAGAGAGCCTAAAAAATGGGGAAAATCGTTATTATTCCCCTGAATTTGATATGTTGTAAAAGACTATTTGTGGTCTGTTAAATATATTAATAACAAAATTTAAACATGATAGTCTAATATCTAATCCATTTCAAGTGAATAAGTTTATCAATCGTTTGAGTAAGAAAATCTCAAAAGAAGAAGGGATAGGTTTTCAAAAATAACCTATCTAGTCATTTCTTATATATAATTTGTATCTTTTGTTTTGTTAATTTGTATTTAAAATTTAATCGTGTTACAATTGAAATTGAAATCGAATAGAAAAGGAAAATGCAAACGTGGGTACACTATTAGCAACAAGATTAAAAAATAGACGAAAAGAATTAAAAATGTCTCAGCGAGAATTGGCTGAGGGGATATGCAAACAGGGACAGATTAGTCGATTGGAGAATGGAGAATTTACTCCAGGAGCAGACTTTTTATATGCTCTGTCTAAGAAGTTAAAAGTTAGTATAGATTATTTTTTTAATGAGCAGATTGGAGAAGAGATTGATGAGCTATCAGAGTTTAAAAAGTTAGCCCAGACATTTATCACAAATCGAAATTATGAGTCTTTGAAATATATATATGAATTAGAGAGTGTAAAGGTACATCGCTTGTCTCTAGTAAATAAATTTTATATGGAGTGGATAAAATCTCTTATAGATTTTTATTTCTATGGGCAAAAAGAGGAGGCTGTGGCAAGATTGGAGAAGGTACTGTCTCAGTTAAATGTAACTGACCTGATCTACCTTCAAATTTCAAATACTCTATTCAATTTTTATTATGATATTGAAGATTTAGAGAGTTTTAATGAAATTCGAGAAAAGTTAGAGTATCAAGTAAATCAACTCAAGTTAAACACAATCGAAGAATTAAACCTTTCTATTAAATTTAATTATAATGTTTGTCGCTATCTATGGTTGCAGAATAATACTGAAGAGGCTATTACTAAAATCACAGATACGATAAAGCAATGTAAGACGTATAGAACAACGTATCTTTTGGCTGATTTGTATTTATTGATGGGAAATGTCAGTAAGAATTTTTCTTCTAAAGTTGCAGTAAAAGATTACTTTGAAACGGCTTATTTCCTGTATAAGCTTGAGGGCAATATGTCAATGGCTCTAAAAATTGAGCATTACATTGCGGATCTAACAGAATAGTAAAGACGATGTTCACTTAAGCATCGTTTTTTTAATCCAAAAAGATACAAATATGTATTTAATGAAAATAAATAAAAAATATTATAAAAACTCTTGACAGTATTATATTGAAGTGCTAAAATGAGTGCAAGAAAATATTAGGCTTTTGCCCATAAAACATCTACAGAAACTTACTATAGACTGAGTGAATGTATAGAGACTTCAGCCTTTAAAGAATTGAGAGGTAAAATTAATGAATGAATTAGAAGTTAGATTTGAACTCAACGATGAGAGAGATTATAATAATGCTATTTCATATTTAGAAAAATCTTATAAATTTAATAGTGAAAATAAGCAAGTTGATGAATATTTTAAAACAAAAGGAAGAGAATTTGAAAATGATGAGGTAGGTAGCTTTATCTACAGAATTCGCCAAGAAGATGATAATAGAGCAAGTATTTTCACAAGAAAAGATACGATAAAACAAGGAATGTGGAGTGAAAGTGAAATAGAGTTGGAATCTGAAAAATTAGAATTTGTAAGGAATATCTTGCAAGATGGTTTTTCAAATATTTTCACAATAAGTAAATATAGAAAGACTTATCATGATGCATTAGAAAATAAAACGATTAATCTAGATAAGATTGATGGTCTTGGATTTTATCTTGAAATAGAGATTTTAGGAGATTTTTCAAAAGAAGATTATAATAATTTCTATGAGAAAATGTGCGGAGAGTTCTCGTTTTTAAATTCAAAAATAGAAACAAAGGGCTATGTCCAATTAATGAGAGAAAAAAATGGACGTAATTGAAATTATCAAATAGTCTTGTTGGGATTGTTTACTCAATTGCTGGATTTGGTAGTTTGATAGCAGTAACCTTTCTTTCTACTTTTTTGAATAAGAAGGATGCCTTTATCTTGATGAATATATCAATGGCAACCATCCCACTTGTCATTATGGCGAGTGGAATAGTAGAAAATTGGTTATTTTTTGGAATCTGTTATTCAATTTTGAGTGGATTAATTACAATAGCTTCTGTTTCGATTACAACAATACAGCAACAAGAAAGTACTGTGTATAATATTGGAAAGATACTTTCTAGTTCTTTTGTAATAGCTACAATTTTTGCACCTTTTGGAGGGATATTGGCCGCTTATTTTAATTGGCTTTTAAACCCGAGATTAAGTCTAGTTATTTTGGGATTATTAAGTAGTTTATTGGTTATTCTTATAAAGAGTTATGAAAAAAAGCTAACTAAGAAAAGAACCGCAATATTTATAAAGGAAGATTAGTGGATTAATTATCATTAGAAAAAATAATATTAATTCGTAGTAAAATAAAAAAATGAAAAAGGTTTTACATAATGTACTACCTTTTTCAAATTTAATAATTATTTAGGGGATAGAACTAGAGACCAAAAATACTGAATTTCAAACTGCACCCCAAAAGTAAGATTTTTTCTGTCTAACTTTTGGGGTCAGTACAGTATCTCTAACTTCTGGAGTGCTTTTTCTATATTTAAATTATTTTACAGTACCCATGTACGGATGGCATGGGCAACGCCGGATTCATCGTTAGATTTAGTGATGTATTTGGCGATTTTTTTGATTTCTGGATTTCCATTTTCCATGACAACGGGGTTGCCAACGACTTCCAGCATGGCACGGTCATTTTCTTCGTCACCAATAGCCATGGTTTCATCTTTGGTCAATCCTAGTTTTTCAGCTAAGTGAGTAATAGCTGAACCCTTATCTACATTCTTTTTAAGGAGTTCGAGGTAGAAAGGAGCCGATTTGTTAATAGAGTAGCGTTCGTAAAATTCCGCTGGTATTTTTTCAATGGCAGCATCGAGAATTTCTGGTTCATCGATGAACATACATTTGACGATTTCCTTGTTAGCCATTTCTTCAGGAGTGCGGTAGAAGATGGGCATGCTGACGAGGGTTGATTCGTGAACCGTGTATTTTCCGATATTGCGATTGGCTGTGTAGATGCCGTCCTTGGTAATAGCGTGCATGTGGACACCGAGCTTGCGACTGAGAAATTCCATATCCAGATAATCCTCATAAGACAAGGATTCGCTGATAATCTCATGGCCTGTAGCAGTTTCTTGGACAAGGGCACCGTTGAAGGTCACCACATAGTCCCCCTCGTCTCTCAACTGCAAGTCGTTCAGAAGTTTGGCAACACCAGCGATAGGGCGGCCAGTTGCAATGACGACTTTGACACCAGCTTCTTTGGCATCTTGGATGGCAGAAAAGACTTCAGGAGTAATCTCCTTTTGGCTATTGACTAGGGTTCCGTCGATATCGACGGCGATTAGTTTAATACTCATAAATTTCCTCTTCTAGTTTTTATTTGGGGTAAAATGATCGTTTTCAATCAAGTGTAAAAATTGCTGGGTAATGCTTGCAAAGATGCTGTTTTGGTCCAACATTTCTTTTGGGAAATAAAAGCGATTATCTCCGTGACGGCTACCAGCAAGGGATTGGACGATAGGAGACAGGCTAGAGAGTTCGGCCAGTTCTCCATTCTTTTGTAAAATCTCAATCTGTGTCCGTGGATTTTCAGATTCGGGACGATAGATATCATAAGGGAGGTCAAAGTTCTTATGAATGGCAGTGTAGTAGTCCGGATCAAAGCCGATATCCTCAACTAATTTTCTCATGCTAGTAAGTTGGTCTTGGTCCTCTTGTGAAAAGGTAATGGATTTAAAGACCTTGCGGTTGACAAAGCGTTGCGACAGGTCTGCGAGAATCTTGTCAGGACTGGTCATCCAAAGCTGGAAGTAGGTATTCATTACACCATCATCCAAAGCCAGATAGTCAGACAAGGTCACATTTTTTTCAAAGAAAGGCAGGAGATGTGGAGAAGTTCGGGCAAAGAAGTCCTTGTCCTCAGGATAGAGTTCCTTGGCGCGTTTGAGGAGATTCTGCAGGAGAACTTCCATGGCGCGTGTTGCTGGATGAAAATAAACCTGCATGTACATCTGGTAACGGCTGAGGACATAGTCTTCGATGGCATGCATGCCATTGCGCTGAAAGGCAATACCATTTTCGACAGGATGAATGACACGTAGGATTCGAGTCAGGTCAAATTCCCCATAAGATGCTCCTGTAAAATAGGAGTCGCGCAAGAGATAGTCCATGCGGTCTGCATCAATCTGACTAGAAATGAGCTGTACGACCTGTTTGTTAGGGTAGGTATGGTCAATGACACTGGCTACCTTTTCCGGAAAATCGGGCGCTACTTGTAGCAGGACTTGGTGAATCTCTGTCTCAGGACTTTGGATGATTTCCTGGGTAATGGCCTCATGATCTGTATCAAAGAGATTTTCAAAAGTATGAGAGTAGGCACCATGCCCGAGGTCATGAAGGAGTGCAGCGGTCATAGTCAAGAGAGACTCAGCAGGGTCCCATTCTTCAGGATATTTTTCTTCAAAAATCTCTGTGATGCGTCGTGCAATCTCATAGACCCCCAAACAGTGGGAAAAGCGACTGTGCTCCCCACCATGGAAAGTATAGCTGGAAGTCCCTAGTTGTTTGATACGGCGAAGACGTTGAAATTCTTTTGTATTGATCAAGTCATAGATGACCTGATTGTTTACATGGATGTAGTTGTGAACTGGGTCACGGAATACTTTTTCATTCATATGACCATTATAGCAAAATCCTGCTCTTTTTGGTAAAATAGTAGGACAAGAGACAAGAAAGAGGACCTGATGTGAAGATTCGGATGCGAAATAGGATTCAGTTTGATGAGCAGTTGGAAGTGATTGACCAACTCTATGATGTGGAAGTGCATGAAAAAGGAGATTATAGCTACCTGCTTTTCTATAATGAGGAAAAGGAAAAAGTAGTGATTAAATTTCATGGTCAAGAACTGGTGATGAGCCGATTTTCCAATCCCAAGACCATTATGCGCTTTTTAAAGGATAGTGATAGTTTAGCCTATATTCCCACACCTATGGGCATGCAGGAGTTTATCATCCAAACGAGCCATTATCAAGTTGATGGGCAAAAGATTGAGCTAGATTATCAACTACAAAATCAAGAGGGACATCCCTTTGCCAGCTATCAATTGGAAATTACTTGGGGATAAGTATGACTGGGGACTAGGTTATAGTGACGAAGCTGGGAATGTGCATGAAATTAGGCTTTTTCTTGACATTTTAAGCATCTGAGACATTTATATTTTGCAGACTAAGGTTACAATAACTATTCCATAGCCCATTATTTATTAAAGCTAAGTATAGTTCCTGTCTCCCCTTATACTTACTAGTTTCAAATGAGTAGAGTGGATTTGAGAGCTAGCAATTTTGATTATGATTCAAGCTACCATTATTATCTCTGCCCAGAGAATCAGGTGTGAATTGATTGATTTATGAGTTATCAAGAGTATAATATCAATCTACAAGTATGGGGCACTTATCTAGTATTATCCTTTTATATTAAAAGTAATAACAACAAAAAAGGGATATGGAGACATGTATGGAAAGATAGTCTTGAATTTTGAGAAGAGATTCGACGCTGAAAAGAGCGAAAGTAAAGATCAAAATAGAGGTGAATATTTGGCTTAATTTGACAATTCAAGATCTAAAAATTTATAAAAGGGACAATGAATATCCCTTTTTATTTTTATCGAATTCAGAGTTTTGGATAGAATAGATTGGTAAATAATGAATAAAATATTTTGGAAAAAATAGACGCCAAAAAGGCTCTTTGTCTTCCAAGAGGTATTCCCTATGTTTCACAAAGAAAATCTAGACTACAACCGCAATCAAGTTG
>CAURTW010000028.1:0-16417 GCA_963527705.1 uncultured Streptococcus sp. | reverse complement strand
CGACTTGGGAAGACGTGGCAGAGAAACTAAATAAAACTACTCGTTATATAAATAGTCGAAGAAAAGTAATCGCTAAAAGATTTATAGAACTGAAAGGATATTGACACTCCCCCCCACTTTGTAAAGCATTTTCGTTGATTTTAGGTACCGGGAGCGGTAACTTTTTCCAAGTCGGAAGCTGTCAACCAAAAAGGGGGTAAAAAGTTGATATTTTAAAAAAATAGAAGGAGTTTTTAGAAAATGGATTTAGCAGCACAATTAGCAAATATTTTAGCAGAATATTGCGAAGAGGTTAATGAAGAAGTTGATAAAATTGCGGAGCAAGTCGCTAAAGAAACAGTTAAAGAATTAAAGGAAACTAGCCCTAAAAGAACAGGTAAATATTCAAAAGGATGGCGTAAGAAAAGAGTGAGAAATGGAGTTTGGGTCGTATATAGTTTTAAATACGGCTCTCTTACTCATTTACTTGAATTTGGACATATTAAACGAAATGGGGGGAGGACTAAGGCGTACCCTCATTTAAGACCTGCAGAACTGAATGCGATTCAAAAATTTACAGAAAGGATTAAGAACATTTCAAAGTAAACTATAATTGAATAGTATTAAGTAGACTAATTAAGTGAGCAAACCAACACATCGTTATTTAAGTCCTTAGATTTATTTCTGAGGGCTTTTTATCCTTGCTTCTCATATTGCTATTTGATAAAATAAAAGTAAGAACAGCTTTTTCCCTATCCTCTATGCTTTTATCTTTTTCTTTTGCGGGATTCTGGTTATATATAAGTTTGAGAGGATATGCTATAATATTACCAGGTAATAAAAAAAGCACGTCTGACCGTGCTAGTTTCTTGCCTGCTGAACTCATCAATATTACGCCCTTTTTAGGGCTCTTTTTTGTGGACTTTTTTAGGAACTTTCAAGAAAAACTAAGGCGTTTTAATGCCTAAATGTTTTTAAAGAAAGTCAGTATTTTCAAGGGCTGAGCTCTAAAAATTTGACTTATAGAGTGTTAAATGATAGTATAGTCAAAGATAGTCAAGGTTTAAAGAGAGAGGTGGGTTTGTAATGAGATTTAAAAATACATCGGATCATATTGAGGCCTACATCAAGGCGATTTTAGATCAATCTGGAATTGTGGAGTTGCAACGGAGTCAGTTGGCAGATACTTTTCAGGTTGTTCCTAGTCAGATTAACTATGTGATCAAGACACGCTTTACGGAAAGTAGAGGTTACTTGGTTGAAAGTAAGCGTGGTGGCGGAGGCTACATTCGCATAGGACGGATTGAGTTTTCTAGTCATCATGAAATGCTCCGCGATTTGCTTTACTCGATTGGTGAGCGGGTCAGTCAAGAAATTTATGAGGATATTCTGCAGCTTTTGGTTGAGCAGGAATTGATGACCAAGCAGGAGATGAATTTGCTGGTGGCAGTAGCTTTAGATCGCGTTCTAGGAGAAGAAGCTCCAGTTGTTCGTGCAAACATGCTACGACAGGTCATACAAGAGGTAGATAGAAAAGGGAAGTAAGATGAACTATTCAAAAGCATTGAATGAATGTATCGAAAGTGCCTACATGGTGGCTGGCCATTTTGGAGCTCGTTACCTAGAGTCTTGGCACTTGTTGATTGCCATGTCTAATCACAGTTATAGTGTGGCAGGGGCGACTTTAAATGATTATCCATATGAGATGGACCGTTTAGAAGAGGTCGCTTTGGAACTGACTGAAACGGACTATAGCCAGGATGAAACCTTTACGGAATTGCCGTTTTCTCATCGTTTGCAGGTCCTTTTTGACGAAGCAGAGTATGTAGCGTCAGTGGTCCATGCTAAGGTGCTAGGGACAGAGCACGTCCTCTATGCGATTTTGCATGATGGCAATGCCTTGGCGACTCGTATCTTGGAGAGGGCTGGTTTTTCTTATGAAGACAAGAAAGATCAGGTCAAGATTGCTGCTCTTCGTAGAAATTTAGAAGAACGTGCAGGCTGGACTCGTGAAGACCTCAAGGCTTTACGCCAACGCCATCGTACAGTAGCTGATAAGCAAAATTCTATGGCTAATATGATGGGGATGCCCCAGACTCCAAGCGGTGGTCTCGAGGACTATACGCATGATTTGACAGAGCAAGCTCGTTCTGGCAAGTTAGAGCCAGTTATCGGTCGGGACAAGGAAATCTCGCGTATGATTCAAATCTTGAGCCGGAAGACTAAGAACAATCCTGTCTTGGTTGGGGATGCTGGTGTCGGGAAAACAGCCTTGGCGCTTGGACTCGCTCAGCGTATTGCTAGTGGTGATGTATCTGCGGAAATGGCTAAGATGCGCGTGTTGGAGCTGGATTTGATGAATGTCGTTGCAGGGACACGCTTCCGTGGTGACTTTGAAGAGCGCATGAATAATATCATTAAGGATATTGAAGAAGATGGTCAAGTCATTCTCTTTATCGATGAGCTCCATACCATCATGGGCTCTGGTAGCGGGATTGATTCGACTCTGGATGCGGCCAATATCTTGAAACCAGCCTTGGCACGTGGAACTTTGAGAACGGTTGGTGCGACCACTCAGGAAGAATACCAAAAACATATCGAAAAAGATGCGGCACTTTCTCGTCGTTTCGCCAAAGTGACGATTGAAGAGCCAAGTGTGGCAGACAGCATGACCATTTTGCAAGGTTTGAAGGCGACTTATGAGAAACATCATCGTGTGCAAATCACAGATGAAGCGGTTGAAACAGCTGTTAAGATGGCGCATCGTTACTTAACCAGTCGTCACTTGCCAGACTCTGCTATCGATCTTTTGGATGAAGCAGCGGCAACAGTGCAAAATAAGGCAAAGCATGTAAAATCAGACGATTCAGGTTTGAGTCCAGCTGACAAGGCCTTGATGGATGGTAAGTGGAAACAGGTAGCTCAGCTAATCGCAAAAGAAGAGGAAGTGCCTGTCTATAAAGACTTGGTGACAGAGTCTGATATTTTGACCACCTTGAGTCGTTTGTCAGGTATTCCAGTCCAAAAACTGACTCAGACTGATGCTAAGAAATACCTGAACTTGGAAGCTGAACTACACAAGCGTGTCATCGGTCAAGATCAAGCAGTTTCAAGCATTAGTCGTGCCATTCGTCGCAATCAGTCTGGTATTCGTAGTCACAAGCGTCCGATTGGTTCCTTTATGTTCCTAGGACCGACGGGTGTCGGAAAGACCGAATTAGCCAAGGCTCTAGCAGAAGTTCTTTTTGATGACGAATCAGCCCTTATCCGCTTTGATATGAGTGAGTATATGGAGAAATTCGCAGCCAGCCGTCTTAACGGAGCTCCTCCGGGCTATGTGGGTTATGAAGAAGGTGGGGAGTTGACCGAGAAGGTCCGCAACAAACCATACTCTGTTCTCCTCTTTGACGAGGTAGAGAAGGCCCATCCAGACATCTTTAATGTTCTCTTGCAGGTTTTGGATGATGGTGTCTTGACCGATAGTAAGGGACGCAAGGTCGACTTTTCAAATACCATTATCATCATGACGTCAAACCTTGGTGCGACAGCCCTTCGTGATGACAAGACAGTTGGTTTTGGGGCAAAGGACATTCGTTTTGACCAGGAAAATATGGAAAAACGCATGTTTGAAGAACTGAAAAAAGCTTATAGACCTGAGTTTATCAACCGTATTGATGAAAAGGTGGTCTTCCATAGCCTATCTAGTGACTATATGCAGGAAGTGGTGAAGATTATGGTCAAACCTTTAGTGGCAAGTTTGGCTGAAAAAGGCATTGACTTGAAATTACAAGCTTCCGCTCTGAAATTGTTGGCAAATCAAGGATATGACCCAGAGATGGGAGCTCGTCCACTTCGCAGAACCCTACAAACAGAAGTGGAAGACAAGTTGGCAGAACTTCTTCTCAAGGGAGAATTAGAGGCAGGCAGCACACTTAAGATTGGTGTTAAAGCAGGCCAGTTAAAATTTGATATTGCATAAAAATAGAGAATCAGGAGCAATCCTGATTTTCTTTTGTGCTACTTTTTTATAAAAAATGATAAAAAACTATTGACAAAACAAAAATATAGTTTATAATAAAAACATAGATAATGAAAATATCAAAAAATATAAAAAGGCTATACGTTTATGAAAAAGAAAACAGCAGTGGTATTTGGAACCTTTGCTCCGCTTCATCAAGGTCATATCGATCTGATCCAGCGAGCCAAGCGGCAGTGTGACCAGGTCTGGGTTGTCGTTTCAGGCTATGAGGGAGACAGAGGGGAGCAGGTAGGCTTAACGCTTCAAAAAAGATTCCGCTATATCCGAGAGGCCTTTCGTGATGACGAGTTGACCTCTGTCTGCAAATTAGATGAAACCAATCTTCCTCGTTACCCTATGGGCTGGCAGGAGTGGTTGGACCAAATGTTAGAGGATATTTTCTATGATGAAACCCAGCAAGAACTAATCTTCTTTGTGGGAGAGTCAGACTACCAGCAAGAATTATCAAATCGTGGCTTTGAGACTGTCTTGCAAGAAAGAAAGTTTGATATTTCAGCGACTATGATTCGAGAAAATCCAAGCAAATATTGGAAATATATTGCTCAACCCTTCCGACGTCAGTTTACAAAGAAAGTGTTGATTATGGGAAGTGCCAGCAATGGGAAGACCACTTTAGCTAAGGATTTGGCAAGGTATTACGATGCGCCGGTCAGCTTGGAATACGCACGCGAGTACCAGATCAAAAACAATGTCCGCGACGATGAATTGACTCCAAAGGATTACTACTATCTCCTTTTAGGGCAGTATGACCAGACCTCTAAGTTAATTGACAGTAATGCCAATCGAGGCCTAGTGATAGCTGACACCAACTCCTTAGTAACCAAGGGCTACTATGATTATTACATGGAGGCTGAGGACCAAGAGGACTTATCAGGAGAAACCTTTGACAATCTTTTTGTTTCGATCTTGGCTAAGGAAAAATGGGACTTGATTCTCTTTGTGCAACCTGTCGGCTCCTATGTCAATGATGGCTTTAGAGATATGACCATGGCAGAAGACCATATTCGTCATAGTTTTTCACAACATTTGGATCAGATGAGGGAGCGATATTTAACCACCATTCCACTAGTTTATCTAGCTGAGGATTACCTAGGCAATTATGAAGCAGCCAAAGTGGCTATTGATGCCATTTACCAAGCAGATTAGGAGAAAAATATGAAAAAACTAACTGAAAAAATCACACAATTTATCGAAAACTTTAAAAATGTCCATTCAGAAGCCCACAAGATCGGTTTTGCAGGGATCATGCGTCTGCTCTGGAAGGATCTCTTTATGGGACGTAGTCTCTTCCAGTGGTTGTATCTCATCGTCCTGTCAAGTGTTCCCTTGATCTTGGAATTCACGCAAAATACAGAAAGTCATGACTGGATGAGCTTGTTTGCATCTTGGACTGGGATTGTCTGTGTTATCTTGGTAGCAGAAGGGCGTGCAAGCAATTATCTCTTTGGGGCCATTAACTCTGCTATCTACTTGATCTTGGCCATGAACGCGACTTTTTATGGAGAAGTTTTGACGACCGTTTACTTCTTTGTCATGCAGCCGATTGGTCTCTATGCTTGGTTGTCCAATCGTATCAACGACCAAGGAAAACCAGAAGAATCCCACTTTGAAGCTAAGAAATTATCTGTTCTTGATTGGCTCAAGTACTTGGCCTTGACTGCTATTATCTGGATTGGTATGGGCTTGGCTTATCAAAGTATCAATAGTGCTCGCCCTTTCCGTGATAGTGTTACCGATGCGACCAATGGCGTTGGTCAGCTTTTGATGACACGTCTCTACCGTGAGCAATGGATTTTCTGGATTGCCACCAATCTCTTTAGTATTTATCTCTGGTGGGGTGAAAATATCCACATCCAAGGGATGTACTGGGTTTACACACTCAATAGTCTAGTGGGATGGTACCAATGGACCAAGGCAGTTCGAAAGGAGGCATAAGATGGCAGACATAAAGATTCCAGCCGGGATGACGGAAAAAGAATATTATGAAATCCATGCCAGTCAGGAGGAGTTTTTAGACTGGTACTACAAGCAGGAACTCCCTCAATATGAAAAACCAAGTGTGACAGTGGATATGGTAGCCTACTGCTTTGTCGAAGGAAAAATTAAACTCTTGCTAATCCGTCGCAAGGCCCACCCTTATCAGAACTGTTTAGCCTTAGTCGGAGGCTTTATGGACAAGGGAGAAGATGCTGCACATGCCTGTCAGCGCGAGGTGAGAGAAGAAGTCAATCTCGATCTCCCTTTGGAGAAAATCGAGCAATTGATGACGGTATCGACCCCCGGTCGTGATCCACGGGGCTGGACAGTGACCATTGCCCACTTGGTGTACCTGCCTAGTCGTGCCTTAGACCTCGTTCAGGCAGGAGACGATGCCAAGGATGTCGTTTTCGTAGATGTCGACTTTCAGACGGGCAAATGCTACCTAGATGGAGTGGAGCTGGACGAGAGAGCCTTCGCCTTTGACCATTATGCCATTATCCAAGAATCCATCAAACGAATTCAAGGCCGTCTCGACTGGAATCCGACCTTCCTCTATCTGCTGGAGGAGGAGTTCACTGTCTACGAGGGGACTGAATTGGTCAATCTCATCAACCCTGGTCGCCCAATCGTCAGCAATAACTTTCTCGTAAAATACGGCGAATATGTAGAAGAAGTCGGACTCAAACGAGTGCCTAAAAAGAAACCAAGGAAAACCTATCGATTGAAATAAAAAACGAGGCCGGGAACTTTTCCCGACCTTTTTATTTATCATCATTTTTTATGAATGGCTATCTTTCTTAGAATTGCTCAACAGGTGAGTAAAAAAGTCTTTGTATCGATACTTGAGATAGTTCTCATGTAAAAATAACAAAGCGATATAAACAATCAAAAAGATTGCAGTCAGATAGAAGACATCAAATGCAGTTCGCGCATAGTAAGTGGCTGATTGATAAGAGCCAATAGCTCCCAAAATCAACCAAGGAAGATACTTGTAATACTTATTTAGCATAAGAGTGCACCTCCTATATTCTATTTCAATGTTATTATATTCCTTTGTCTAACACAATGCAAGCGATTACACAAAGATGATGTAAAAAATAGGACTCTTATCTAAAAAATTTTCTATTTTTTCGTTTCGATTACGAATAGAGATAGTAGAGAGAAATTTTTTTAAATAGTTTCTCTAAATAGTTGACAGATTTAAAGTCTAATGTTACAATTATATTACAAAAAGATTTCGTAACATTTCAAAAATGTTACAAAGGAGTAGAAAAATGAAAAAGAAAACCTATATCAAATTGATGGCAGCGACTGTATTAGCTTCTACCTTGCTACTGGGAGCTTGTGGAAATAAAAAGGAAACAACTCAAGCAAGCAGTTCTGCTAAGACAAGCCAATCATCAAGCTCTAAAGCAGCTTCTGCTAGCAAAGAAAGCAAGACTCAGAAGTCCTCAAGTTCAGCTTCATCTGAAAAGGCTAAGGCATCTACTGATCAATCTTCAGCAACTGCAACGCCATCACAAGCGGCACCTGCACCAGAGCAAAGACAGGGTCAAGAAGTGTCTAATCAACAGGCGGCTAGTCAACAAACTCCTGCTCAGGCTCCTTCAACTCAACAAGCTCCTCAAGCCCAGTCTAACCAATCAAGCTATGATCCTACAACTGACCGCAAACTTCAAGACAAACAAGCAGAGCAAAATAAACGCTACAAGGGTGTTTTAACCATGGTAGATGGTGATTTTTCAGCTGCAGCGGGCAATTGGAAGGGAGCAAATGGCGAAACCATCACAGTTTCATCAGGTGGTCAATTTACAGTAGAATCTTCTGATGGAAAGAAAGAAAATTACTCTATCAAAGGCTATTCTTATACTCTTGATGATGGTAAGTATAATGCCAAAATTGGTGGAGGAAAAGTCATCCAAATTACAACAGGAGCGGATGGTAAGGTTTCCAGTGTTGCTTTGAGTCAATAATAAAATTTGGTGCTTTAACTTTTACTAGAAATCGTGCTGTAAAAGAGTGAGCCAACTGTTTTTCACTTAGTTTCTCCAAGAGAAAGTGGTATAATAAAAAAGTCAAAGGAAAACGAGTGATAATACATGGCGGATAAATTAATATTACCTCAAAACACACGACTAATGGGAGTATTTCTTGGATTTGTAGGTGGTTCTTTGGATGTGTTTTGCCATATTCAATACCATAGTTTGGTAGCGACACAGACAGGGAATATTCTCCTACTTATATCTGATTGGCACGACTCAAATGTCATCAATACGATGCTGCGATTCTGCTCAATTATCTTCTTTTCTCTAGGATTTCTGTTTGCCTTACACATGAAAGAATACCGCAAAACGGCCTACTGGCGGGTTAAGATATTGCTTCCTTTATTTATTGGGACACTTATTTTGCCTTTCTTTTCACGATCTCCTCTATTAGAAGTTCCTTTCATCGCTTTTGGAACAGGAATGATGATGCTAACATTTACGGGTAGCTTGATTGAAGATCATCCCTATGTCATTTTTATGACGTCTGGAAATTACCGAAAGATGTTGACCGCTTTGTATCGCATTGCTAGAAGAGAAGGAAATATCCAAGAATACCGTCGTCAAGCCTTAAATTATGGGATTGTTGTGGGAAGTTTCATAGTGGGGGCAATCAGCTTGGCTGTATTGATGCATTTTCTTCATGAATGGTCTGTTTGGATTATCAGTATCAACTTGTTTTTGATTATGTCCTACTATATAGCTAGAGTGAAGCAATTAGATTTACAAGATGAAAACATATAAAAAACGGCAAGATTCTTTTTGAGCTTTGCCGTTTTTGTGAGTTGTAGATGTGAGACTATGCTTTCTCCAATTGCAAGAGGGCTTCAATTTCTGCCAAAGTGCTAGCTTGTGAAATGGCTCCACGGAGTTTAGCTGCACCAGATGTTCCACGAAGGTAGTGAGGAGCGAGTCCACGGAATTCACGAACTGCGACGTTTTCTCCTTTGAGGTTAATCAAGCGTTTCAAGTGTTCGTAGGCGATTTTCATCTTATCTTCAAAGGTCAAATCAGGTAGGATTTTACCTACTAGAAGATTGTATCAGTTATATTTCGAAAGAAAAAAGAATAAATTTAACTATAAAACCTGTTTTATTGAATGAAAAAATGGTAGAATAAACATCAATATCAAGTGAAATGTGGAGTGTTGCAAACAATGAAGTCAAAAATGTTTCGATTTTATTTTGTTTTGTTATTTATTTTCTTTTTTTATTTTTCGTTTTCAATATTTAACCGAACGTACAGTGGAATCACCGTAGATAAACATGATAATGAGTGGATAGTTAGACAAGTCCATAATCTGGGAAGCTTTGCAAATCATCAAGAGATAATAGGGTCATCAATTATACAAATAGACGGTCAGAGTCCAGATAGTAATTTCTTATTATCTCGATTTTTAATTGTTGAACCGCTTCATTCTGTGACAGTGTTAGATAGAGGAATTTCAAAGAATTTAATAATAGAATCTGGGAAATCAAGCCAAATTATCTTTCTTGTTTTATCAATCATTGCTTTTCTGATTCTACTGTTATTTCGCTTATACATAAAAGGGAGAAGTAGAGGAAAAACTGGAAAACGATATTTTTATTTTATTATTTATACTAGTCTGATGTTATTATCGATTATTCCATCAAGTATAGGAGATGTATTTGGTCGTAGTCTATTAATTTCATACTTGACTTTATTTCCATTATTCATGGATATTTTCATTAGAGTGTTAGTCCTGAAGATAAAAGGTTCAACCATTTCTAACTTTTCTCGTATTATACTGGGCTATTCACTCATCACTCAACTTTTGTTTGTTTATAATCTTATACAGCCCATTGATTTTTTGACTATCTTTTTTTCTAGGGGGGTATTTTATTTAGTATTTTTCTTTTTAGTTATCCTGCTGTTAAAGATGCTTATAAGTTACTCTCAGATAAGAGAAATGTTGCCAATTCATACCTTATTTTTAGCAGTTCTTGCCTTATTTCCTCTATTTTTTGGATATATTTTTCCGATTGGTAAGGAAGTTTCGTTTATTTATAGTATTCCTCTATTGTTGCTTATTTTGTTCTCTATTGTAAATAACTTGATACTAGAGCGAATGATATATGTTGCTTGGAAGTGGAACCCGTTCATATATAACTTGATATTTGCCGTTTTTTTTACTAGTTTAATTATTCTTTTTAGTCTGTTATTAAGAGAATTTTCTCCAATTTTTTTCGTTCTTTACACTTTTCTTTTTTCGCTAGCTTTGTTACCTGAAATAAGAAAAATGATGTTGATTAGTCATAAAATGGAGGGAATCTTTAGTAGTTTTCATACTTTTGTAGCTACTGAATTGGAGAGGGAAGAAATTGCAACGTTTATACATGATACTACAATTCAGAAGGTTATTTATTATAAAAAGCAGTTAGAAATTAGTGAACAAATTAATAGGGTAGCTTTATTAGAGATGTTGGATGATATTGTCTTTGAATTAAGAGATTTATGTTCCAATATCTATCCCTTAATGGTGCATGAATTAGGGCTGAAAGAATCTATTACTAGCATATTAAACCAATTCATGAAGATGGAAACTGTTTCGATTATGACAACTTTTTCAATAGATGAAGAAAAAGTTAATGATAAAGTGGGCACGTTTGTATTAAGGACAGTTAAAGAACTAGTAAATAATAGTATTCTTCATGGGAATGCTAGAGAAATTACTGTAGATTTATCTACAAAAGAAAAGATTTTATCAATTGTAGTTATAGATGATGGTATTTTTAAGGGAAACTATCAGTCTAATGAACATCATTTTGGTTTAAATAGAATTGTAGAGAAGGTTCATTTATTGGGGGGAACTGTTCAGATAAATATAGAACCTACAAGTGTGAAGATACGAATACCTATAGAAGGGAAGAAAAATGATTCGTTTGGTTTTGATTGATGATCACAGTTTAGTGTTACAAGGATTGGAGAACTATTTTTTAAAGGAAGATGATTTTAAAATTGTTGGTTCCTATACAGAAGTAGCAGATTTACTTCTTTGTCTCAAGCATGAAAAGGTAGATGTGCTAGTTATGGATTTTATGCTGAAAGGAGTAACGGCATTTGATGTTATTAGTCAAATAAATAGATTTCTGAATACAGTTCCCAAGATAGTTCTTTTGTCAGGGTTTTATGACACTTTGTTACATAAGAGAGCGATGGACTTTGGGATTCAAGCTTTTTTACCCAAAGAAAGTTCTTATTTGGATGTTAAAAGTGCAATTTATGCTGTTTATAAGGGCAATCATGTTATCCCAGATGGTTTGATAGAAAAGCAAGAAAATAATCTATTGACAGATACGGAGTTAAGTGTATTGGAACTTATTGTAAAAGAATATTCTAATGAAAAGATAGCAAATAGTTTATTTATCAGCAGGAGAACGGTGGATACCCATGTTTCAAATATTTGTTCAAAGTTGGGAGTGACGAGTAGAGTTGGAGCTGTACGTGAGGCTATTCGATTAAATCTAGTATCTTTATAATTTATCCTAAAAAGGCAAGAAGGTTTTCGTAAATTACGGATTCTTTCTTGTCTTTTTTTGTTTAAGATAGAGTCAGTTTAAAAGATTGGAGAAGGATATGCTAACAGTAGATTATTTACTTGGAGATAATAGAAATCGCTATTTTGGTAGAGGACATAAGAGAATGACTTATGAAGTTAAGTTGAAAAATATTTTAGAAGGAGTTGGCTCTCTTCATCAGGAGGGTTTATGGTCTAGTAAACAATCTGAAATCGTACAGCAACACCTGAGTACATTAGATGGAATAGTATTAGCTCATTTATTTGGAAGTGAAATACTGAAAAGAATGGGAGTGAACTTAAATCAGTATAGGTTAAGCCATTTTGAGATAAAGTCAGGGATAAAAGCCATAGAAGAATTGGTAAATTTAAGATTAGAATTACAAAATTTCAAAATGACGAACCAAGTGATTGAATTTGATTGCTTGGTAATGGATATGAAAGTTTGTTTAGGCTATCAATTATTAGAATGTATGGAAAATGTAGTTGCTATAGGAGAACAAGGTAGAGATTTTTTATCAACTCATTTGAGAGATAGACAACATGATATATACGATGTTGAGTTTTCAGATAGTAGTATATCTTGTAAAGCAGAGCAAGTATTGATCAAAGATATTGAATATAGTGGTATAGGTAGTCTAGAAAAGAATTATTATAGTTTGTTAGAACTTCTGATTATTTTTTCTCAAATGGCAGAGATGTTAGCCTACCATATAGAAGAGATATCTCGAGAGGAGAGCAATACCATGTGGATGAAGCAAGTAAGTGCAGACTTGAATTCACCAATTTTAAACGGAGTAGTAGAGCTTAGTGGTAGTGTTTCAAAAAATAGATTGTTAAAAATTAGAGAAGAACATTGGAAAATCTACGAAATGTCTGGGTATGATGTAGATCATAAGGTAGTCTTTAAAAGTAAAATAGCTCAAAAATTACCTGATGGAGGGGGCAGTGATGGGAAATAGAGAATTGAGGCTAGTCATATCAGGTACTTATTCTACGGGTAAGACAACAACTGCTACAGCTCTTTCGATTGCAACGGGCCTTCCCTTAATCGACGCTTTGTCTGCGAGGGAAATTTTGACAGATTTATATCCTGGCAGAAGATTTCAGGATATGTCATCAACTGAATTAATGGCACTAGGGCTAAAGCGTTTTGAGGAGAGAATTCGTACAGAAGGAATTTTATACAAGGAACATGGAAGTTTTCTATCAGATGGGTCAGTATTGAATGAATGGATTTACGGGACTGTTCGAATGAGGGTAGGAATTAATCCAGGCTCAGCATTCGTTCATCGATTGATGAAATCTATTTTAGGTATTCCTGGTCGAACATTTTTTAAAAAATATTTGACTGCTTATGGAGTTGTCTCTAAGAATCATGCGAAATTGTGGTATACAGATGTTGTCCATCTACCAGTAGAGTTTGCAATGGATCCAGATGGGCATAGACCAGTATCTGAAGAGTATCGGAATTTATCAGATGAGGAATTATATGAGGCTTATAGGAATTTGGGCCTGACTCCTTATTGTGTAAAAGGTAGTCAGGAAGAACGGTTAAATCAAATCATTCAACATTATGAGTTGCCAATAGTTGTTCCAGTAGATGAGGCTATTTCCTTAGCTGAAAAGGTTATACGAGAAAACAGGGAAGCAGTATCTAAACGTATTATAGAGCAGTATGAAGAGCCTACATTAAAGGAAAAAATAAAATTTATGACAAGATATTAGGAGTATGTATGATTCAGTTTCAAAATATTAGTAAGATTTATAAGGTGGGGGAGCAAGAAGTTCGTGCTTTGGATCAAGTTAGTTTTTCTATTGAGAAAGGGAAATTTACAGTTATTTTAGGTCCATCAGGTTCAGGGAAAAGTACGTTACTAAATTTACTTGGTGGGATGGATCGTGCGACATCGGGAACCTTTATATTTGATGAGGAACTAGTAACAAAATTTACAGACAAGGAATTATCTGCTTATCGAAAAGATAAGATTGGTTTTGTTTTTCAATTTTATAACTTAGTTCCAAGTTTAACGGCCAAGGAGAATATAGGTATTGCAGCCAATTTAGTGAAAAACGATAAAGAAATCGATATGTATTTAGATCAAGTTGGCTTACTTCATAGAAAAAATAATTTTCCTAATCAACTTTCTGGAGGTGAAATGCAACGTGTATCAATTGCAAGGGCATTGGCTAAAGAGCCTAGTCTATTATTGTGTGATGAACCTACAGGAGCGTTAGATTCAAAGACAGGTGATAGTATTTTAACTTTATTGAAGGAAGTTTCTAGAAATGGGAATGCTGCAGTTGTAATGGTTACACATAATAGAGAGTTTGCTAAATTTGCAGATCGAGTTATATATTTGAAAGATGGAAGTATTGAAAAAATAGAGAATAATGAAGAGGTGCTGGGATGAGGTATCTTCATATAAAATTATTAAGAGATCTTCGGCAAAATTGGCAACAATTTTTCTCTGTTTTTCTGATGTCTCTATTAAGTGTATTAATCTTTGTAGGGCTACAAGGAGCTTGGCATGGACTTGAAAAGAGTCTAGAGAGTTATTTGAAACAATCTGAACTTCCTGTTGTTTGGGTTCAAGCGAGACAAATTGATGAATCAAAAATTAAGCAGGTTGAACTCTTATCTTCTGTTGAAAAAGTTGTCAGTAAAAAGAAAGGCTTTGCTAATATTGTTCGTTTAGACAAGACTGACGGACGAATCAATCTTGAAACGATTACAGATAATCAACTGGTTACAGTAACAGAAGGAAGTCCTTTTTCTGAGGGAAAACAAAATTCGATTTGGGTTGATGGGAATTATGCGAAGAAGAATCATTTACAGATTGGAGATTCAATTTCTATTTCATCAAGGGGGAAACAGATAGATTTAGAAATTGTAGGATTTGTTCAGGCAACAGATAAGATTTATTTTACAGGTAGCATGGAATATATCGCTCCAAATCCTGACAATGATGCCTACGGTTATATTGCCGATAATGAAATTGCAAAAGGAATTCTGGGTTTATCGTCAGATAATGCCTTAGAAATTTATGGTTCTAAGGTAGATTTGCGAGGAGATTTAGAGTCTATTTTAGGGAGCGATTTAGTTTCTTATCAAGATCAAAAAAGTTTAACTGAAATATCAGAAGCTACTGATCGAGTGGGGCAAATTAGAAACTTATCTTACCTATTTTCTTTTATCTTTATTTTGTTAGCTATTTTGGCTATGTTTACAACCATTCAGCGTTTGATTGATGGTCAAACAAAAGAGATTGCTGTATTAAAAGCTTTAGGCTTTTCAAATCAGGCTATCAGTTTACATTATATTTTATTTGGCTTAGTAGTAAGTTTATTAGGAAGTTTCGCAGGCTTTGCTATTTCTCCCTTGATGTCATGGTTTGTACTAGAAACTCAAAAGTCAATGTTTACACTTCCAAATTGGCAAATCTCTTATTCATCTTCATCAATAGTCGTTGGTATTGTGGTCATTATTATTTGTGTTTTAGCTGCCTATTTAGCTTCTAGAGAGTCAGCTAGAGGCTTACCAGCAATATTTTTAAGAGGTAAAGAAAAAGTTGCTAAATCTGTCTTTGTGGAAAGATTTTCCTCTATCTGGCAACGGATTTCTTATCCTTCAAGATGGGCAATTCGGGATGCCTCGTTTAATCGTATTCGAGTTTTGATGGGAATCGTGGGAGTTGCAGGAAGTATGATGTTACTGATTGCTGGAATTGGTATGCCTGTGTCCATGAATCATCTTGTTGATAAGGCATATAATGAAGATTTTTCTTATTCAAAACGACTGACCGTAGCGGATTATACCACTTCTAAGTCCAGATATGGTGGGCAAGGTGTACAAATTTCACAAGCACATTTTAATCCAGATGATGGTTACAATCGTTTATTGATTATATTTGATGATGGAGATATGATTCAAGCAAAAACAGAGAGTGCTGATTCTTTGAAAGATGATGGTTTGTATGTAACTAGATCATTTGCCCGTTTAGCAGGTATTAAAGTCGGAGATTTTTTAAATGTGACTCCCTATCAAGATGGTCATACTTACAAGTTTGAAGTAAAAGGGATTGTCACAAGTGAAACCAATCAAGGGGCTTATCTTCATGCTAGAGTCTTTGAAAAAGCAGGGGGAGATTTTACTCCACATACTTTATTAGTTGGGCCGGAGGTGGACGAAGATACTATTAAGCAAGACAAAGGTGTTCTATCTGTCATTGAAAAAGGGAGCCAAGAAAAAAATGCCTATGATTTTGTATCTAGTTTGATGAGTGTATTTCTAATGATTATTGGCTTTGCTTTATTACTTGTTATTATTGTTCTATATAATCTAGGTTCTTTAAACTTTGTAGAGAGAATGAGAGACTATGCTACATTACAAGTATTAGGATTTTCTAATCAATATCTACAGATGGTAACTCTTTTTGAGACTATACTAACTACCTTTATTGGGTGGATAATAGGAATTCCTTTAGGCATATGGTTTTTGAAAGAATATGTAGCAACATTTTCGACGATTCGAATTGAGTATACCGCTTATGTCAGTATGTATGTCCTTGCTTCTGCTACGTTATTGGTTTGGTTTACATCTTTAGGGACTGCTTATTTTATTAGTCTTCGTATGAGAAAGATTGACATGATTAGTGCTCTAAAGGGGGTAGACTAGTATGGTCAGTTATGAGTGAATCTATAGACATTTATGAATAATTGTTAATCATCAGTTCTAATACTCAATGAAAATCAAAGAGCAAACTAGGAAGCTAGCCGCAGGCTGCTCAAAGCACTGCTTTGAGGTTGTAGATAGAACTGACGAAGTCAGCTCAAAAC
>CAURTW010000027.1:0-16711 GCA_963527705.1 uncultured Streptococcus sp. | reverse complement strand
TAGCAAAATTATACTCTTTTGGTATAAAACCAGTTGACTCATCTGGAAGGTCAATGCCTGTTGAGGCTCCAAGACCATATTCAGCAAATGTCGAACGAAGTTTCCCCATGGCGGATTCTAAATTGTTAGTTAAAACAAACATATTGGGTTGATAGGTCTGACCCATAATGCCCAAAGCGGTTTGAACCATATAGGCATTAGAAGAATACTCCAAGGCTTCCACCGCTGTAATCGGGAATGAACCGTAGGCCTGAGTGTACCAAGAATTAATCGGAGCTGAACCTTGGAAGACAATCGGTTGGTCTGTCAAGGTCTGGTTCCCTGACAAGACTCCATTTTCCCAACCTGAGCTGATGGTCGCCGCCTTGACAACAGAACCCGGGACAAAGACATTGGTCACAGTTCCCAAGGAATCCGGTTTCAATTCCCCTGTCTTCAGGTCATGTTTAATCCCTGACATAGACAAAACAGCACCTGTTTTTGGATTTAAAGCAACTGCATACACACCTTCCGAATACTTGGCTCCTCCATTTCCCAGTTCGGAATTGAAATAGCTCTTAAGCAGATTGTCCACGCTATCTTGGAAGGCCAAATCAATAGTCAGTTTAATATTATTCCCTTTGGTACCATCTTCGATATTTTCGACACTTTCCATATTGCCATACTTGTCTAGATGGATTTCTTTCACAGAGCGTTTTCCTTGCAAGGTTTCTTCATATTGTTTTTCTAGATAAGAGGTTCCAACACGGTCATTTAGAGAATAACCCTTTTTGATATAAGCATCTGCTTCTTCAGCTGGAAGACCGGCTTTTTCACTGGATACACTTCCTACTATAGACGAAAGTGAAGTCTCTAGGACCTTTCGATCCCACGAGGTTGAAATACTGATACCAGGTAAATTCTTAGAGGCCGAAGCTATCAAGGCAATCTGAGTATCTGTCAAGGAATCTGTCGCAATGGTTCCTGTCGCAAAATTTTCAACTGCATTAAGTTGGCTAAAGAGGTAAATTTCTTTCTTTTCGTCATCCGAGTAGGTAAATTGACTTGGATCGATACTTTCAACAGTATTATTGTAAAGCTCGGATTCAGATAATTGATTGCCATCAGAATCAAGGCGCTTCTCACGTGGTAAGCTTTCCACTGCTTTCTTATACACATCTTGATCTGCTAGGTAATAGTCCGCCAACTGTCGGTCAGTCAATGTTGGAGAAGAAACTTCCACATAAGCCAGCAACTTCTTGGCTGTTTCTTTTAAATCTGCAGCCGTCATTTTGTTGTTTCGAGTAAAGGAAACAACTTGTTTCACAGTATTTTCAACCAAAGGCTTGCCGCTAGCATCATAAATTTCGCCTCGAGCTGAACTAGTGGCCACCTTTGTTTTACTAGCCGATGCTAATTTTGTCTCATAAAAATCCTTGTTCAAAACCTGCATGTAAAGCAGGCGACCAATAATGGCCATAAAAAGCAAAATAACAATTGAAAACAATAAATTAAGCCGAATCGGAATCGAATGGCTATCAAATTTTCTCATACAAGTCAGTCTCATTTCTATTTAAAATCTTACTCTTCATTGTACCACAATTTGAGAAGAAAATTATGGAAAAGAAGTGAGCTTTTTTAATTTAGTTTCTGATGTTTTTTTATTTAAACATAACTATTTTATATGATATAATATTTACAAAAGCTACAAAAAATAATTATCGATTAATAGCTAGACTCAAATAAAGGAGTATCATGAACCCGCAAGATATCGCAAGCATTATTGATCTTCATTTTGAAGAGTTAACAGATCTAGAACAAGAAATCGCTCGCTATTTTTTACAATCTGAAACCATTGCAGATGATTTATCTTCTCAGCAGGTCACTCAAAAATTACATATCTCTCAAGCCGCTCTGACCCGCTTTGCTAAAAAGTGTGGTTTTACAGGTTATCGAGAATTTATTTTCCAATACCAACACCAAGCAGATAATCAAGCTAGCCAACATCCCGACCACAGCCCCCTGACAAAACGAGTTCTTAGAAGCTACAGTAATATGCGAGAACAAACACAGGACTTGATTGACGAAAAACAACTAGAACGAATCGCCCAGTTAATCGAAGGTGCTGATCGTGTCTACTTCTTCGGAACTGGCAGTTCTGGCCTCGTCGCTCGTGAAATGAAATTACGCTTCATGCGTCTGGGTGTGGTATGCGAGGCCTTGACTGATCAAGACGGCTTTGCTTGGACAACCAGCATTATGGATGAAAATTGTCTCGTACTCGGTTTCTCACTTTCTGGCTCAACTCCTTCTATTTTAGACAGTTTATTAGACGCTAAGGAGATGGGCGCAAAGACTGTACTCTTTACAAGCGTTCCCAATAAAGATAGTCAGACCTATACAGAAAACGTTCTTGTTGCTAACCACAGTCAGCCTTCCTACATTCAACGTATATCTGCTCAACTTCCTATGCTCTTCTTTATCGATTTGATTTATGCCTATTTTTTGGAAATCAATCGTGAAAGCAAGGAGAAAATCTTTAATAGCTATTGGGAAAATAAGAAACTCAATGGCTATCGTAGACAAAAACGTGTAAGAAAATCCTAGTTTGGCTGAGCCAAACTAGGATTTTTATTCATCACTAAACATACATCTTCTAGATTATGAATTAGTCATATCTCGACTTAGTCTTGAATAATTTCATGTAATCACTTTTTGAAGGAAGTAAATAAGCAAGTCTGACGGTATCCTCAACAATTGTATATAATACAATATAATCCTTACTCAAGGCCAATCCTCGCGTTTGGTAGCGAGGGTCTAATTTCTTACCAAATTTTTCATCGGCATCAAATCCAGCTTGGGGGAAAATTTCTAGACGATTAATATCTTTTCTGATACTCGCCACTTTTCGTCTCGCAGACTCTACAGAACCGATTTCCTCTGCTATATACTGATATATTTTATCCAAACTATCAATCACTCTAGGAGAATACAAAATCCTATATTTTTTATAATCCATAGCGTGTCACAACATCCTCATCTGTCAAGTAATTCCCAGCCTCAATCTTAGCATAACTTTCTTGAACTTCTGCTTGTAATTGTCTAAATAAATACTCCTTCTCCAATTCCTCTTCACTAAGTAAATCTACTTCATTTGTTACGGCAACATTCTTTAAAAATAATCTAAGTGCCGATGAAAGAGAGAGATTTTTTTCTTTTAACACTTCCATGGCATCATTTACTAATTCTCTATTAGCTTGGAAGGTCACAATTTTACTTGAATTCGCTATAGCCATTTTATATAACTCCTTTATATATTTTACTTATTATCTCACAATTATAAAGAAAGTCAAGGGAATTTGATTTGAAAGATGCTGGAAAAAATTTTTGTGTCACATATCTAATATACAAACTAACTTCTAAAGAAAGCCAAATGATATTCTCCATTCAATTTAACTGCTACTTTCTCATGGATAGACTGATTTTTTAAAGAACAAATTTCTCCATATTTCCAACTTTCATGCTCCCCTGATAATCTAGTGACAGACTTCACTTGATTATCTAAGTTAGCAACTGTAGCACTAAGCTCTTCTTTTGGAATAATTTCTTCAGTAATTGTAAACGATTGTTCCCCTACCTTCAACTCTCTGGCTTCTTGCTCATTGATAGCAAATCCTCCTACTAAGCGAACATTAAATAAGTCAGAAACTTTTAGTAGTTCTTCTTTAGAAATATTATCAAGTAGTCTACATTTATAGAAAGTACTATCAATTTTTATGGCAAATTCTCTATTCTTGGTCTGATATAAGTCACCAATCTCAAATAAATCATTCTTTATTTCATTATTGGAATCATCGTAAGATATTTCATAAATATCATAATGATTGCTTACTTTACTTTCAATATCTTCATATAAAATTAATTGATTAGTTACACCATAATGCTCTCCTTTATAATCAAATCGATTATAACTTGAGTCGAGAAATTTAACATCATACTTCTCATATGTGCATCCAGTCAATCCAAGTAAACTTAAGAAAAAAATTACGGAAAGATAGATCTTTTTGAATTTCATAGTTCTCCTCCTAATTTTCTATAGTTAAATTATCAAAAATCAATAACGCCTCTCTCCAATATGTCTTTACAGATTTATTTTGGTTATAAAGTAAAGTCAAAACAATTCCCAAACTTCCATCCAAAAATTTAACACTCCATTCATTTCCATCAGAATATATAATTAAACACCTTTTCTGCTTACAACTACTAAATTAGCAACAAACAATAATACAACATAAAAAGTTAAAGCTAATAAATAGGTTGTGCTTCTAAAATTATTTTCTAAAATTATATTAACTGGTAAAATTACTGGAATCCAAAAAATATTAAGAAAAACTTTATTTGTTGCAAATAATATAAATAAACTTTCTACAACAGCTAAAAGTAAATTTCCACCTTTCGCAATAAACAATGTCAATAGCATGTGGAAATGATTTAGCAATATTAGTAATAACCAACTAACTATTCCTACGTAAAAATAATATGAAAAGTGTCCTAACTCTATACCTACAACTACCCATAAAGGAATAGTGAGTAAAGATAATAGTAAATCTAACACAAAAAGTTTCGCTCCCCATATACTGGATATATTTCTCCCGCTTCTAATATTCTGATATTTATTAGCATTGATTTCTTGTTCAGATACTAATAAAGTGATTATCGTAGTTATCATACAATAGCCTAACATCGGTAAAAAGATAATATTTTCCAATACAATTGTGTTATTTACAGATAATATGTAAATTGGAATTGTCAATAGTTGTATAGTAGACAAAATCAAAATAATGTATAGTTGATACGAACCTTTAAATTTAATCATTTCACTTTTTAGCAATTGGATCATTACTTAACCTCCAATTTAACATTAACAAAGAAACGATAAATAGAATCAATGATAGAAATACGGCAAATACTACCATTTTAACGTCTGTTACATGATTTGTTAAATCTAGATCTCCTGACGGTTTTATATACATAAGACTATAAGCAATTTTATAATGATATGTAAAAGGAAAGAAGAACCAAAAGCTACTTTGAGCGATAAAAGGTGCAACCAAAAAACAAATCAAGGAGTTAATAGATACTAGGATATAGGGATTGATCCATTTCGAAAATAGATACAAGAGTGGCAATACCCATATGGATGTTATCGAAATAAGTACTAAACAAATTAAGTCACCAATTATATTCAATGATATTAAGTCGGCATACAAAAAATTACTTGTAAATAATAATATAGCTAAAAACCATACGTTAGAAATGAGTAAATCTTTTAATTTTAAAAGTATCTTTACGATATATATTTTTATGCTATCATTTCGAAAGTATATATTCTGGAAGTTTCCTGCAGCTTCTTCTGCTCTATAATCATATAAAAACAACAAGCCAATAAGTGTATACAAAAAGACGGCTTCCCACCAATATATTGAAAAACTTTCTATAATGCTTGGTCCAACAAGTAATACCGCTATTAAAATCGACAAGCCCGGAGCTATTATCAAGAATTTTTTGGATGTATTTTTTCGCTGTTTTAACCATTCTGATTTAAATACTTTTATCATATTGCGTCACCTCCATGAACAATTCTAAAAAATAAAGATTCTAAATCATCACTTTGAACATTCGAACCGTCGTAAAAAATTTGACCATCATGTAAAATAACAATTTTATCTGCCACTTTACTAACTTCATACAGTTGATGGCTAGATAAAAGAATTGTCATTCCTGATTTCTTTAAAGAAATCATTAAATTCAATAATTCCTTTATACCATCTGGATCCAATCCATTGGTAGGTTCATCTAAAATGAGCAAATCTGGACTAGTAATTATTGCCATACCTAATCCCAAACGTTGTTTCATACCTAAAGAAAAGCTCCCTGCTTTTTTCTTTCCCGTATTAGATAACCCAATCAAGTTTAATACTTCATTAATTCGTTCGTCAGAAATGTCATATAACAATGCTCTTGTTTTTAAATTATCAAAAGCAGATAAGTTCATATAGATAGCAGGAGTTTCAATAAGCGCTCCAATCTCATATATGCCCGCATTTTTTCCCCCATTAAAAATAACCTCACCACTGTCAGCGTTTTCAAGACCAAAAATAATCTTCATAATTGTTGATTTTCCTGCACCATTGATACCTAATAATCCACAAATACTTCCCTCTTTTATTTCAAAAGAAATATTTTTCAGCACTTCTCTATCCTTATATGATTTTCTAAGTTTTTGAACTTGTATATTCATAACTATAATTCCTCCTTGTTTTATACTTGTATGTTACACTTTATTTTTCAAAATTTGTTCAGATTTTTCAATTTTAAAAAATAAAAAAATAGATATTCCTCAATTTAGAAGATTATCTATTTTTATATACATAACTATTATGTGGAAGGTATCTAATATATCCCTATAGAATTATTTTTTAATAAGCAACGTCACCTGAGCACCACCTCTATCTGGATTTGATAAAAACAATTCTCCAAAATGTCTAGTTGCAACTTGTTTAGCAAATGCTAACCCTAAACCATAGTGCTTATTATTCCTACCTTTATTCTCAGTATAAAATAACTTATCTGCATTTAATAAGGACTGTTCAGTAAAAGGGAGACCATTGTTCCACACTCCAAAATTAATATACTCTGTTTCCTCGATGATAGTAAGCGTAACTTTTTTTTCTCCAGAACTATATCTTGCTGCATTTGCTAAAATGTTAATTAATGCCCTATTTAAATTAAAACGATTTCCCTTAAAAAACATTAATTTTGTAGTATTAATAATTTTGAAATCAACCTTTGCATTATTCATTACAGATTTCGCCTCTACTGACAGATCACTTAAAAAATCAGGTAAATATATCTGTTCCCCATAATCTTTATCTTCAATTAGTAATCTTGAATAATCAATCATTGAACTAAAGTATCTTTCAAAAATCACTATACTGTTATTCATTGACTGAGTATATTCCTTCTGTTGATCAGTCAGGTTAGTTAATTCAAGCAACTCTAAATTTCCCTTTAGTACTGTTAAAGGAGTTTTTACATCATGAGCTAATGCACCAACTTGAAAAGATAAATCTTCCTTCTCCCTTCTCTCTGATTTGAGTAAATTAGTTAACTCGTCGTCCTTTTGATATAATACAGAGAGAATTTCATCGAACTCTTGTATTTGAGCGGGAATGTTTTTATCTTTAAATGTTAACTGCCCCATGTTTAAAGCTTTTTTTTGTATAAGTAGAAAATTTTTTGAAAATTCTTTTATTAATCTTGTAAGTGACCAAATGAGTAAAATCGTTTCGAAAACGAAGAAAAATAAATAAGAAAATAGATTAAATGAAATGTGACGCAAATTCGGATTAACAAACTCAGGTATCATGGGTTGCCTGACAGTAAGTACAATCTCTGAATTAGCATAATACCCATAATACACCTCACTATTACTTACAGATTCATTTTTAGCAAAAACTTCTCGATAGGCAGGCAAATCCTTTTTTTGATAATTACCCTCTTCAATTGTACCTGTCTTGCGATTAAATACAACATAGTCAAATATAGAGTTATTCATTGCTTGAACTACATCACTTAAATTGCTGGTATCACTCACTGAAATTTCAATTTTAGAGTCGTATACATTTAATTGTCCTGTAAAAACAAGTAAATAAGTAAATATAAAAAATAAAAGTATACTCAGTAACGTACCTGTTACTAGTTCTAAAACAGTCCTTATTATGCGCCCTCTAATTGTACTCTTCTTAATCATGCCACTTGTATCCCATACCTCTAACTGTTTTTATAGGATTAATTCCATACGACGAGAATTTTAATCTTATTTGATAGATATACTCAGATATTGAACGAAAGAGGGTTTCAGCATCATCATCATAAACGTTTTCATATATATCTTGTACAGTAAAAATTTTTCTTGGATTGCTAGATAATAGTTCTATGATATCATATTCTCTACTTGTAAAAGCAAGACTATCTCCATTAATACAAACAATTTTTTCTTGTAAATAAATCGTTATTGGAGATAATTCTCGGACAACTTGATTACTTAATTCACCTTGTTTGTATCGTTCTTCTCGTTTGAGATTTGCAGCAACTTTGGCAGTTAATTGATTAATGCTGAAAGGTTTTGTAATATAGTCATCTCCTCCTAAATTCAATCCTGATACTATATCATCTTCGGTATCTTTTGCACTAACAAAAATAATAGGGGAGCTTACTTTATTTCTAATCTGCTTACAAATTTGCATACCATCTATATTAGGCATCATTACATCTAATAAAATCAAATCAAATCCTTTGAAATTATTAATATTGATTGGTACGGTGACTTCTTGATACGTCGTTACCTGATAGTTTTTCATCTCTAAAATAGTTCGCATCAGTTTCAAAATTTCAAAATCGTCATCTACAACTAATATCTTATACATTCTATCACCTCAAAAAATTTTAGAGAACTACCTGCAATGCTCCGTATTTCTGACAAAGAATAGTCTCAATACATCAGTTTGTAATGTAAATTAAATTTTTAGAAACTAGTATAAATCTATTTTACACTATCTTGAACAAAATTCGTAATATTTAATAATCTAATTTGAGTGCCATCAATGTCATTTCTAATCCAGCAAGAATATCCGTAACTTTCCCATCTATATGTGAATAATCCTTCTCCTTAAGTTCTCTAAGGTAATGTTCCAATGATTCTTGATTATTTACCATCACCTACTGAAGAAACAATTATTGAACCTTGACATTTGAGATTGTATCAGAGAAAATTCAGATTTTATTCAGAGAAAAAATCATCTTTACACTACTAGTGAAATTCAAATTTAAGAAAGAATCAATTTCTAAAATTTTTCATGTCCTAAAAAGCGGAATAAATTTTGAACTTGTTAAGACTATTTTCTATTCTTTCTTCCACTTATATCCTGTCCAGCATGCTAAAGCAAGTAAAACTAAATTAAAGATGATAAAGAAAGTCGTAAAACTAAATAATCCATTTTGAGCTAAATCTGCCGTGTAAGGTTAAGTCTCTGTAAAGAGAAGATAAATTCAATAGCCCTCAACGAAAATAAGAAAACTGACAAAACCAATAAGGAAAAGTCCACTTGCAATAAGAAAGAGTCTCCATAAAAGAATGAGAATTCCTCCTACTGCTAAAAAAATTACTGGGATAAGGAGTAAATCATTCATGACTTTCTCCTTCCTAATCAATCAACTGACGGTAATGGGTGGCAAGAGAGGAATCAAACTCTTCTAATTTTTGAACTAAGTCCAAATACTCCTCTTTCTCATGTTCTTCAAAGTCAACACCTCGATGATTCTGAAGAGCGATTTCCAGTTGACTAGTGAGTTCTCGTTTAGAAAGACTGTAATCCCCCGTCAATTCCTCATAATGTTCCTTTAGCTCCTTGTAAGCTTGGTATTCTTCAGGTGTTTGAAATCCCTGTACTAAGGCCTCTTCTAATTGATGATTTGACCTTCTTTCTATAAAAACTAGGTCAAGCATACCAGATAAAGCTTGGAGCTTTTATCACAAGAAAAAGACTCCGAAGAGTCTTCGCATTACTTATGCAATTCTTTATTACTCAATATATGAAAAATCCCCCACAGAAGAATATTTACAATGATAAACAGCAATATTTCCACTAAATTAAAGTCTATCAAATTCCGTGACCGCATTGCCACCATAGCTTGGGAGTAGGGATAGATTAAAGATAATTTATCTGATACAAAAATCATCATAAATCCTACGAAAGTACCAATAGCACCAATTCCCACAGATTTACTGAAAACACGAGTTTTAGCTGTCACAAAAAACTGTACTGCCATCATACTAATTGTTCCAAAAATCCCCAATAAATCCCACTTGAGGTAGGTGAACAAATTAGAAATTTCTAAATGAGCTAGGTGAGCACTGACATAAAAAATACCAAACAAGAACAACTGTAAAACAGCAATAAACAAGATAATTACTATTTCTTTTGCCAACAATAATTTCCCAAGACTGACATTATTAGCTCTGAGAAATTCAATATTTTTTCTATCAAACTCTTTTCCTAACATCATGGCTACATAAAGGCTGACCAAAATCGGAAAGAAAAGCTGGCTATAATAGAAGGTCAATTGTCCCCATAAAACAGGCACTTTTTCACTTTCTTCAACCATAGAATAAGCTGCACCAAAGTAAATCCCAAGACCAATCAGGCTACAAAAAGCTAAGAAGCAAATACCAATCATCAACATGGAAAATTTTTTAGTTTTCCGCCATTCTACTGATAGATAAGACATCATAGCTTACCTCCTTTCTTTTCAACCAGATAGAGAGATAAGAAGAGATAGATTAGGGCTATTGGCAAATATGTAAATAGTTTAAATCCTAGGTTTGTCGCAAAAACATAACTCACTTGACTGGCGACTTGCTGGTAATCCACCAGAGACAGATATCCTATACCACCAAAAGGGAAAATCAGCTGTAGAAAAGCTGGTGCATGACCAAATCCAACTCCAAGAAATCCTCCGAAAATCCCTAATGCCAGTATCAATGCCTGCTTCTTCAGTAAAAACTGCAAAGTCAAAAACAGACAGGTTAAGACAAAAGAGGCTAGCAAGAAAATGACGATTTGCCAGAGGATTAGGCTAACAGGCATTTCTAGACCTGATAAGATTGCAATCAACTGGGCTACTACTCCCTCCAAAAAAGCGAGAAAGGTCAAAATGAACATGGTCAGTCCAAGCTTACTCAGAAAGATATGCCGTACATTTTCACCATTTGCCAAAAGCAGTTTGAAAGTGTTGCCCTCCTTCTCGTTCTTGACAATCCGCGATACAAAGAGAGAAATCACAATAGGGAGAATCAAGCCATTTACTTCTTTTATCATATAGAAAATTAGGCTAATCTGGTGCATGTCTGGATTACTTAGGTAGCGTGTAGCGGCTGCAATTGCCCAAGCAAATCCGACTCCCATAACTAGTATGCTAATGATGAAGGATTTGGTTCGTTTTGCCTTGAGCAATTCAATAGACAAATTATTCAACATAAGACTCACTCCTTGGTTAAGTTGAGGAAGATAGATTCCAAGATTTCTTGTTCTTGCTTCACTTCATAAATTGGAACTTTCTCGACTATTAAATCTCGTAACAAACTAGAAATCTGCTGATCGGCAAGGTTAGTCAGCTTGAGTTTATCCTCTTGTATCTCCAACATCTTGCACGGATAACCAAATAACACTTGGCTAATGACCTCACGTCGACCTTTAAAATCCCCACGCACTTCCAGCCATTTATTGGACTGAATTTTACGAATTTCTCCCTCGTAAACCAGTTGACCATGATTGATAATCCCCACACGGTCAGCTATATGCTCTACTTCAGAAAGGATATGGGTAGAGATGAAGACAGTAATGCCCTGTTCTTTTGCCAACTTGATAATCAGTTCCCGAATTTCATGAATCCCTGCTGGGTCTAGCCCGTTTGTTGGCTCATCCAGTATCAACAAACGCGGTTTCTTGACTAAGGCAAAGGCTAAAGCCAAACGCTGTTTCATACCCAGAGAATAATCTTTAACCAATTTTTTCTTGTTTTTAGGTTGATCTAACCCAACAATTTTCAATGTTTCCTGAATATTTTTCTTATCAAATCCAAGGATTTTTTGGAAGACCAAGAGATTTTCATAGCCTGTCAAATTAGGATAATAAGACGGTTCTTCAATCATAGAGCCAATTTGATTAAGATACTGCTTGTCCGTACCTATAGATTGACCGAACACTTCAATCTCCCCAGCTGTACGAGAAATCAAAGACAAAATCATCTTCATTGTGGTTGTTTTCCCAGCTCCATTTGGACCTAGAAAACCATAAATCTCCCCTTGTTGAACTGATAAGGAACTAAGGTTAACTACCTGAGTGTCCTTAAATCCCTTTTGTAAGTTTTTTATCTGTAAAACATTACTAATCATTATGAACTTCCTCCTTTAAACCAAATAATTTTCTATAATTTTGATTTCTATAAATCAAATTATCATGAGTATCTTTGATAACATCTCTACTACTCTTATCAACAAAAATGATAGAATCAACATAATTCACAATATCTAATTGGTGACTCACTATTACCATTGTTTTGTCTGAATAAAATGAATTATTCCACTACCAGCACCAAGAACGTTATCAAGTTCTTCAAGAGTTCATTCTTGAAGAGAATTCATTACTTCAATCTCAACGAGATTCATTTGTTGTTTAGCCATTTGGAAATACCTCACTGATTAAAATTTATTTGAGAAGTATCTCTATCTAGGTTATGTCTTTATTATAGACATGCTAGATTAATTTTAAACTAAGCTAACCTTAATTTTACATTAAGATTAAAGTATCTTGCTTTTTTCATTCTTTTAAATGGTATAATATAGATAAGCGAGGTAAGATTATGAATTTCGAACAACAACTCCTGAATAAGCACATCCTTATCATTGATGACGATAAAATTTTAAACTCTTCCATAAGAGATATTCTCATTGCCTACGGATTTTCCAATCTAACATCAGCCTATGATATAGAATCTAGTTTGGACATGATTGAAACAGAGCAGTTCGACCTTTTCCTTTTGGACATTATGCTCCCCGATGGTGATGGCTACACATTAGCAAAACATATCCGAAAAAAAGGCGATACTCCTATCCTCTTTCTGACTGCCAAAAATAATCCTGAAGATGAGGTAGCTGGTTTCAATGCTGGTGGTGATGATTATGTCATAAAACCCTTCATTCCAAAAAATCTTATCTATCGTATTATGGCTCTGCTCAGGAGAAGCTATAAATCAGAACAGGAAGCAATACAGATTGGACAGACTTTGGTGAGTTTTCGGAATGCAACAGTACAAAAAAATGGAGCAGAAATTTCTATTACACCAATTGAAATTAAGATTTTGAAAAAACTTTACGATAATAAAAATTACATCGTTTCAACTGAATCTCTCTGTGATACGATTTGGGGAGTGGATAGCTTTGGTTATGAAAACTCTTTGACTGTACATATTCGGAAAATTCGAGAAAAAATAGAAGAAAATCCTTCAAAACCTCAATATTTAAAGACAGCTAAAGGGCTGGGATATAAATTGTTATCATGATTATGAACCAAACCAAAATTTTAAGGTATTCACTAAAGAAATTTATCTTTTTTTCCATCATTATCTTTATTACCAATATTATTCTAATTGCCAGTTTTGTTTTCTACATTAGGGAAAAGCAAACTGCTACTGAGACTGTGAAAATAATTTCTGAACACATTACCATCACAAAAAATAACGTCCACATACCTAAAAATGATATTTCTAGTCTAAAAGAACAAAAGTTATGGCTCATGGTATTGGATAAGCAGACTGGAAAACAGGTGTACGAACAGTATAAACCTACAGAAGTTCCTTCGCAATTTGACTATGGGGACATTTTACAGTTTTCTCGCTATTATCTTTCAGATTATCCTGTTTTTAGTCAGATAAAAGGTGGCTACATCATTGTTGTTGGTTTTCCAAAAGATAAAATTGCTCGTTATAGTTATAATTACTTAGATATAGATAGTATTCGCCTAATTCCACTAGTAGCATTTGGAGTATTGCTTTTCAACTGCCTTTATTTCGCTTTTCTTTACTACTATGGTGTGACGCATATCAATCGTAAAATTGCGCCTCTTGTAACTGCTATTCAGAATCTCCCAGATGGTTTGAAAAATCCAATAAATTCTATATCAGAACTAGAATATCTTACAACTGCAATTAATCAAACCGATACTCTACTCAAAGAGAATGAAGTCTTTAAAGAGCAATGGATTTCAGGAATTGCACACGATATCAAAACACCTCTTTCTGTCATCATTTCTAACGCGTCCTTGTTAAATGATTCTGAACTAGATACACAGTCTAAAAAGCATATTCGCCCAATATTGACAGAATCCTATTACATCCAAAATATTTTAAATGACTTAAATATAGTAGCCCGCCTTTCATCCGGTCATCTTCAATTAAATCAGACTGAAACAAAAATTATCCCCTTCTTCAAAGACATTCTCATCCATATTTTAAATCAAGAAATCTGGAATGAATTTGAATTTGAATTTGATTACGATTGTTCACTTGTTAATCAATCTATCATGATTGAGCAGTTTTTAATCACGAGAGTTATCCATAATATCATCTACAACTCTGTTTTACATAACGAAAAGGGGTGCACAATAAGAATCTACTTATTCAAAAAAGATACAAATGTAATTGTCGAAATCAAAGATAATGGACAGGGAGCTTCACCAGAAAAAATTACTGAACTTAATGAATTATCTTTTAAAAACATTGATATTTCTAAAATTAGAACGACTGGAATTGGGCTAAAAATTTCAAAACAAATTGTTGATTTGCATCAGGGCTCTATTTCGTTTGCTAGTGTCCAAAATGAATTCTTTGAAAGTATCATTTCACTTCCGATTTTCAACATTACTAATTAGATAAAAAATGGAGAAGAACCATTAGAGTTTTCTCCATTTTATTCATCTTATCTTCCACTTATACCCTGCCCAACCTGCCAAGACAAGCAAAGCAAGGTTAAAGATGATAAAGAAAGTCGTAAAACCAAATAATCCATTCTGTGCTAAATCTTCCGTGTAAAGTTCAGTCTCTGTAAAGAGAAGATAGAATCCATATACCTCAGTAAAGAGAGTAGCACAGGCTAGTCCAATTAAAAACAATCCACTAGCCAGAACTATGAGAATCTAGAGAATCAAGGCAATCATGCCCACGACTATGAGAATAAGAGGAAGAATCAGAAAATCTGTCATAAGGCTCCTCCTAGTCTACCATGCGACGATAAAAGTCTGCGTCCTAGCAGATGTCTCAAAAACCATCTTACTGACAATCCAGACGCTTATTCGACTGAAATAGCTTCTGAATTTGACTGTCATCCAACTACTATCCACTATGCTCTCAAAGCTATGGGATACACTCGAAAAAAAGAACCACACCTACTATGAACAAGATCCAGAAAAAGTAGCTTTATTTCTTAAAAATTTTAATAGTTTAAATCACCTAGTACCTGTTTATATTGATGAAACAGGATTCGATACTTATTTTTATCGAGAATATAGTCACTCATTAAAAGGTCAGATAATAAGAGGTAAAGTATCTGGAAGAAGATATCAGAGGATTTCTTTGGTTTCAGGGCTAACAAATAGTGAGTTAATCGCTCCAATGACTTACGAAGAAACAATGACGAGCGACTTTTTTGAAGCTTGGTTTCAGAAGTTTCTCTTACCAATATTAAATATACCATCAGTTATTATTATGGATAATGCAAGATTCCATAGAATGGGTAAGCTAGAACTCTTGTGTGAAGAGTTTGGGCATAAACTTTTACCTCTTCCTCCCTACTCACCTGAGTACAATCCTGATTGAGAAAACATGGACTCATATCAAAAAGCACCTCAAAAAAGTATTACCAAGTTGCAATACTTTTTTTGAGGCTCTTTTGTCTTGTTCTTGTTTCAATTTACTATACAACACAGATGAACTATATGCCCGTCGTACCTAGAAAATCCTAGTTTGGCTGGGCCAAACTAGGATTGTTTTGTCTTGAAATGATAGTAAGCACCCAACATTCCTGCTGTATTTTGGTGATGGGCAAATTCTAACCGTGTTTTTTCTGCTAAGCTTGGCACCAAGGCATCTTTTAAGGCTGTGCGAATTTTTGGTTTGAGGATAGCCTCTTGCCCCATAATACCGCCACCGAGAATAACCACTTCTGGATTGGCAACGTAGCAAATATTTGCCAGACCTTTCCCTAGGTAATCTACCATCCGGTCAATACCAGCCATACAAATCTTGTTGCCTTCAGTAGCTTCCTTAAAGATGCGTCGGCCATTCCACTGGTCAACTGAATCACCATGAGCAGTTGCTACATACTCCACCAAGGCTGTCGTAGAGGCTAAGTCTTGGAAAGATCCATCCTGCATGTGCATATAACCAACTTCGCAGGCTGAATTGCTAAATCCATGGAAAACCTTCCCATCGATAATCAAGCAACCACCGATACCGGTTCCAATGGTCAAGCAAAGAGTGACACTCGCTCCCTTGCCTGAACCAGATACCGCCTCAGCCAGACCTGCACAGTTGACATCATTTTCAATTTCACAAGGAATAGTAAAGCTTTCTTCGATTTCCTTTTTGAACTGGGTTCCTGCGTAGTTAGGGATTTGAGGACCAGCGTAGAAAATCTCACCCTTATCAGGATCCACCATTCCTGCAGAAGAAATAGCAACACCTGCTACTGGTCCTTGTTCTAAATAGCTGGCTACGATATCTTTGGTTTTTTGTAAGATATGAGGTCCACCCTTATGCGCCTCTGTTGGCATTTCATGCGATTCAACAAGTTGGCCTTCTTGGTCAATCAAACCATATTTGATGTTGGTTCCACCGATATCAATTGCAACGTAGTGTGTCATAAATACCTCCTTATGGATTAGAGGAAGCGCTCCTTGGTTTCACGAATCAAGGCTGCAGCTGCTTCTACAACTGGACGATCTTCTTCAGTCACTGGTGTCAATGGTGAACGAACAGAACCAATATTCAATCCTTCATTAATCTTCAAGACTTCCTTAATCACACCGTACATATTTCCATGTGCAGCAGTCAATTT
>CAURTW010000026.1:0-18278 GCA_963527705.1 uncultured Streptococcus sp. | reverse complement strand
CCCTTAACAGAAAAAGAGCAACAGGATATTCTGACAGAATGGGAAGAGGAACCTATCATAAACCTTGAAGATGAAGAAGAGGATTTGCGCAGCTATCGCACAGAGGCAGAGGACAATGATTTTGCTACAGGGCTTTCATTTGAGGACTTGGAAAAGGTAGCTACTTTCCTCTCTGAGGACAAAGAAGAGGTTACCACCGAGAACATAGAGCTACTGCAAAAGGTAGAGGGTACCAGCCTATTAGAAGCCATAGAAAAAGCCTTACCCCAAGCAACTCTTAAAGTGAGTGCGCTCTTGGAGAAGGCGTTGCCTAAAACTGTAGAGAGTAAAACGGAGTTTGATATTAGGGAGTTTGTGTAATATTTTATGTTATAAAATACTCTTCATCTTTCTTTTTTTCCTGAATAATTCGTTTGCTTAACTCGTTTATATTCTGCTGTGCCCATTCTGAAACTATAGGATTACTATTGTCCACAATGCTTTCAAGTAATTTTTTATTAGATTCAAGTAAGGGTACAATAGAACCTGACCACGAGAAGCTATTCATATTAGCCCCTAATCTGTCAAGAACCTCTTTTATATTTCCAAATTCATCTATTAATCTTTTTGCAATAGGATTCCATTCAGTTCGGTCTTCATTATATATAGGAACTAATTCAGCAATAAGAGTAGGTGCAATAGGTTGATTTTTATTACACCAGTCTATAATTTTTTCAACATTATCATTGTTAAATAATATATCTTTTTTTGTATATATGTTACTAACATATCCTCCCAACAGTTGCTTTATTCCCCAGAATTTCATATATCCATCATTCTCATTGATTATAGCAGAGGATATAATAGCCCAAGTGCTATCAAAATAATCACTCAATGCAATTTCAAATATGCTTCTATATGGTTCCAAACTAAGTGCAGTATCCCAGTTTATATAATTGATAATATCGTTTACCACAAATGAACATAATTTCTCATCTTTTTCTTCGTTTTTAAGAATATTTCTTATATGATTAAAGTATTGAAAGTTATCAATGTTATTATTCCATTGTACTCCTATTTTATATATACACTCTTTCAAAAAACCATCTATGACAATTTGTTTTTCAGCATCTTGAGTACGAATAGAACTTAATAGCTCAAAAATCATTATATACCCCTGTATCTCATAATTTAATAGCTTATTTTGTAAAGATTCAATCTCTTGTATACTGAGTTTTTGTAAAGCCATCCTATACTTTAAATGCCCTAAATAACTAAACAATTGAGGGTGATTATCTATTAATTTAAATAATTGATCAAAGTGCTCAACTCCTTTCTCATCATTAGCAACAAAAATAAACAGAAGATAATTTAAATACGATTTTTCTCCTACTTTTTGATAAAAATATTTCTTAATTTCTCTTTCTGATTGCTCAATAAAGCCTAATAGAATTGAATAATCAAACAATTCTTCGCCTAATTCTTCTGCTATTGATAATGATATATTAATAAATTTTTCACTTTTATCTATATTATCATTAAAAAAATCACTTATTGATTTGCCAAAATATGATTGATATATTACATAGATACCTTGCTCTCTTTTGTAAAGTTTAAACAGTAGTTCTCTTTGTTCTACTTCTTTAAACTCTATAAAAATCTTAGCTAAAGAATACATTCGTTCCTTTTCTTTCTCTTCAAAGTTTTCAAAAGAGTAATCTTTATCATAGAACTTATCATAACTTCTAAAACGAGTTATAAAATCCTCTGATAATTCTTCTATAATCTTTTGTAAGTGTGTTCTATGTTCTTCTGATATTTTATTACCTTCAAAAGCTAAGGTCATTCTAATACTATCTAATCCTTCTTGCCAAATTCTATTTTTTATAGCAATAACTTCATCTATATATGGTAGTACTATAGCTATCAAGCCTATATTAGTTAAACCTCTAATGGAATCAGCAATAATTTTACTTACTTCATCTATATATATACCTTCACTTCTAATAAGATTGATAAGTTCATCTAATATACTCTTATAGTATTCTGATATTTCATCATATGTAGGGACATAATCTTTTATTTCATCTATTCCTTGCCTTTCTGCACCTTTCATTCTTGCAAAATGGTTAGTTGTTAAACCAGAAGCCATTGCTTTAATAGCTAATTGGGTGAACTTTTCGTCTTTCATACCTAACCCCCATTTGATAATCTTTAATCTCTCCTTTAGAGAAACTTCTGTCCCAGCTAAGAAAATATGGAATAATTGCAAAAATTGTCCAGTTGCATTATTAGCCCACGACTCATTCTCTGCAACTGCAAATCTATATAATATCTTAGCACTATTACTGAACGTATCCTTATTGAAGCATAGTTTTTCTAATGCCCATATTATATTTCGTCTTCCTTCTTTAAATTCTAATAGCTTTTCTGTTTTTTCATTGTTAAATTGTCTATAAAAGTTATCAGATATCGCTACTGGATTCACTTCTACAAATGAACGGAAGAGGCGTGAACCCAACTCAGTATTTAAAACTTCTATACTATCAAAATAAGATTTATACCCTACAAAATTATCAATGATTGTTCTGATATCTGTGTTATATCCTAAATATCTAATTTGTTCTGATAAATAGTTCATAAGTTCTTCTTTGTGAGGTTTTTCTAATTTATCTTGTATATCTTTAATAATATTGTGAAAATGTTCTGAACTGATACTTTCCAAATATTTACTTGCTAATAGAACTGACAAAAAGAACGGTCTTATAGATAAATAACGACCTCTTTTTTCAAAAATTCCTCTTTTAATATAATATTTGACGGCTTCCTCAGATTCCTTAAGTCTCACAATATGATTATTATTAGAGATTGTTAGATTTTCATTAGTAACAATAAAATTATATTGTTCTTTCTTTTCATTTTCATAACCAACCTTCCTAAATAAAGAACAAGAATCTAAAATATACCTCCATTTTTCACCCTTCTTACCTAATATCTTATCTAATAATCCTTTGTTATCTGGTTCTTTCGTTAGTTTCCCATTTACAATATTTTCACACAATAGAATAGCTATAAGAGGTACTCCTTGTGAAATTTGTTTAATTATTTCTATTGTACTTTGTTCTAAATTGTCTGATTTAGCCTTTATAATATCTTCTATGGAGTCCAATAAATCTTCGTTCCCAATTTTAATATATTGGCTATCTTCATAATTCTCTTCAGGATTTGAATCAATAGAAATTAAGGATAGTTTGAACCCTTTTAAATTTCTAATAAATTTTTCATAACCATCTGCATTACAATTATCTATAATTAAAATAGCGTCTGACTTTTCTCTATTTATCGTATTAATAATTTCAAGATGATTATTTGAGAAATCATCATAGTTTAAGTAGAGTACTCTATTTGAGAGTAGAATAGTTTTTTCATCACCTTCTATTTTTCTAAATATCTCAAATAAAATTCGTGTTTTTCCAATTCCTGAAAGACCTGTAATCCTAATTGGTGATTTATTAGGATTATCAATTTCCTTCATTATAGTATCTCTAATTTCTTTTATCTTCTTATTCTCTATAAACTCATTTTGTATATTAATCTCATCTTTCCATTGTTCCCAAGTTTTAAAAGGTCTATATTTATTTTTTTGTTCTCTAATAATTTTTGATATAGTTATATCTAAAGCACCTGATAAGTGTTTTGTTAACTCATTTTTTTCTTTTTCTCTTTTTTCTTTATCAGTATAAATTTCTTCATTAATTGAGTATTCTATAGGAAACCTATCAGATCTAATATCAAAAGGTATCAATTCTGGATCATTATGAGGAGAACCAAATTTACTATTCAACACACTTATAATTTGAGATTTTCCAATATGAGCTATTGCTTGACCATACTCAAGGAGTACATTCGGATTAGGAGTATATTTTGTCTTAGCTGAAGCCCCATCGTTGTTAATTATTGTCATATCAGCTATAAAAATATGACAATTTTCAATTTTCTCAGCTATTGTTTCGGGAATAGATATTTGTCCTGACTCATCACGAAGGGCTTCTGTTATTTTAACTTCTATTGAATTATATTTTTGCTTTATTTGTTCCACAGCTTTCTTAATACAATCAAGTATAAAATAGCGATTGTATTTACTTTCTATTGTTGACTGCCACGAATAGAATATTGTTATTTTCATAAAGTCTCTAATTATTAGAATTCCACGCCGCAAAATTACAAAAACTTTTCCATATACAACCATATTAAGCCAAACCCTACCACTTTCATTCTCCTCATCTCCTATTCCCCTACCTTTGCCCCGAATTTTAAAATAACAGATTATCAATGAAGCGAAAATCAATTCTAAAACGGCTCCTTCTGCTCACGATGATAGGAGTTACTCAATTTTCCATTGCTCAGGGCAATGGCGTAGGAGGTATCAACGAAGCTACCCGTATGGTTACCTCGTATTTTGACCCTGCTACCAAGCTCATCTATGCCATAGGGGCTGTGGTGGGACTCATCGGTGGGGTAAAGGTATACAACAAGTTTAGTAGTGGCGACCCCGATACCAGCAAAACGGCTGCCAGTTGGTTTGGGGCTTGTATCTTCCTAATTGTAGCGGCTACGATCTTGCGTTCGTTCTTCTTATAAACTTATGGAGACAAAAAACAGCTATTCTATCAACAAAGGCATCGGCAGAAGTGTAGAGTTCAAAGGACTCAAAGCGCAGTACCTCTTCATCTTTGCAGGAGGACTGCTCTCGGTGCTTATCTTGGTGATGATCCTCTACACGGTAGGGGTCAATTCTTTTGTATGCTTGGGGGTAGGCGTTAGTATGGTCAGCCTTGTGGTTTGGCAGACTTTTTCACTAAACCAAAAATACGGTGAACACGGCCTGATGAAACAAGCAGCTCGCAAACGCCACCCCAAATACCTACGTCACCAAAGATCACCACGCCAATTTATTCGTTACCCTAAACCTAAAACAACCCTCAATGAGAAATAGTTCTAAAATCAACACCTTAGAGAGTAAATTCCCTATTCTTGCCATAGAACAAGACTGCTTGCTCACCAAAGAAGCCGACATCAGCGTCGGCTTCGAGGTGCAGCTCCCAGAGCTCTTTACCATTTCGGGTGAGGACTATGAGATACTCCACTCACTTTGGCATAAGGCTATCAAAGTATTGCCACAGTATACCGTTATCCACAAACAGGACTGGTTTATCAAGGAACAATACGAACCTGAACTGCAAGGCGAGAATTTGAGTTTTCTCTCTCATTCGTACGAAAAGCATTTTAACGAACGCCCGTTCTTAAATCACAGATGCTACCTATTTATCACCCAAACCACTAAAAACCGAATGAGAGCCCAAAGCAACTTTTCCTCCCTTTGCAAAGGGAACTTCTTGCCTAAGGAGCTCACTAACCGAGAACACGCCACTCAATTCTTGGAAGCGGTAGCACAGTTAGAGCGTATTTTAAATGACTCTAACCTGATAAAGCTCCGTCAGCTCAAAACAGAGGACTATATAGGCACTCCCCACAAAAAGGGACTCTTTGAGCAGTATCTCAGCCTTTCCACCGATGAGAAAGAGAGCCTGCAAGATATATGCCTCTCTGCCGAGCAAATGCGCATTGGTAACCAAAGACTCTGTGTGCATACCTTATCAGATACAGAAGACTTGCCTTCTAAGGTACAAGCCGATAGCCGTTACGAGCGACTCTCTACCGATAAGAGCGATTGCCGTTTGTCGTTTGCAGCCCCTGTGGGCTTGCTACTGAGTTGTAACCATATCTATAACCAATACCTATTCTTGGACAATTCCGATGAGAATCTCAGACAGTTTGAGAAGTCAGCACGCAATATGCACTCGCTTTCAAGATACAGCCGTAGCAACCAAATCAACAAAGAATGGATAGAGCAATACCTCAATGAGGCACACTCTTACGGACTTTCCTCTATCAGAGCGCACTTTAATGTGATGGCGTGGTCGGACAACCCACAAGAGCTTAGGAGCATTAAAAACGATGTGGGTAGCGCTTTGGCGTCAATGGAGTGCAAGCCTCGCCATAACACCATTGATACGGCAACTCTCTATTGGGCAGGTATAGCCGGCAATGCAGCTGACTTTCCCAGTGAAAAGACTTTCTATACTTTTATAGAGCCCGCTTTGTGCTTTTTGACTCAAGAGACCAACTATCAAAGTTCTTCCAGTCCTTTTGGGATTAAGATGGCCGACAGGCTCACAGGAAAGCCTATCCATTTGGATATCTCTGATGAACCTATGAAGAAAGGGATTATCACCAACCGTAATAAGTTCGTCTTAGGACCTTCGGGGAGTGGCAAATCCTTCTTCACGAACCACTTAGTAAGGCAGTATTACGAACAAGGAACGCATATCGTTTTAGTAGATACAGGGAACTCCTATCAAGGAGTCTGCGAGCTTATTCACCACAAGACTAAAGGAAAGGATGGGATTTACTTTACCTATACTGAAGACAATCCCATTGCCTTTAACCCTTTCTACACCGATGATGGGGTGTTTGACATTGAAAAGCGAGAGAGTATCAAAACACTGATACTCACCCTTTGGAAGCGAGACAATGAGCCTCCTACACGTGCTGAAGAGGTAGCCCTTTCCAATGCAGTGAACCTTTACCTGCAATTGGTAAAAGACAATCCCTCGCACACACCCTCTTTCAATGGCTTTTATGAGTATATCAAGAATGACTACCGAGCCATACTACAAGAGAAGCAGGTAAGAGAAAAGGACTTTGACTTGGCTAACTTCCTCAACGTGTTAGAGCCTTATTACAAAGGAGGTGAATACGACTATCTGCTCAATTCCGATAAGGAATTAGACCTGCTTTCCAAACGCTTTATCGTCTTTGAAATTGATGCGATTAAAGACCACCCGATACTCTTTCCTGTGGTTACGATCATCATTATGGAAGTATTTATCAACAAGATGAGACGCCTGAAGGGTATTCGCAAGATGATTCTCATCGAAGAAGCGTGGAAAGCGATTGCCAAAGAAGGAATGGCGGAGTACATCAAGTACCTATTCAAAACCGTGCGTAAGTTCTTTGGTGAGGCAGTGATTGTAACCCAAGAGGTAGATGATATTATCCATTCACCTATCGTGAAGGAATCTATCATCAACAACTCCGATTGCAAGATATTGCTCGACCAGCGTAAGTATATGAACAAGTTCGATGCTATCCAAGCGATGTTAGGACTTACCGAGAAAGAGAAGTCGCAAATCCTATCTATCAATCTCTCCAACGACTCTCGTCGCAAATACAAAGAAGTGTGGATAGGCTTAGGAGGTACACACTCTGCGGTGTATGCTACAGAGGTAAGCCGAGAAGAATACTTTGCCTACACCACTGAAGAGAGCGAAAAACACCAAGTGATGGAACTCTCCGAGAAGTTAGACGGCAATTTAGAAAAAGCCATCGTACAAATGGCTAATGGACTGTAATAAACTAATAATCATACGTAAATCATAATAATTAAAGTCAATGAAAAAAATGTTATTAACGGGGCTTTTTGCTATAGCTATGCTGGCAAGCCCCAAACTAAGCGCACAATGGGTAGTAACTGACCCAACTAATTTTGCTCAGAGCATTATCAACACTACCCAGCAGATAGTGCAAACCTCCTCAACAGCTAAGAATATGCTCAACAACTTCCGAGAGGTGGAAAAGCTCTACAACCAAGGCAAGGAGTATTACGATGCTCTGAAAAAGGTAAATAACTTGGTAAAAGATGCTCGCAAAGTACAGGAAACGGTGCTACTGGTAGGCGACATCTCCAAGATGTATGTAACCAACTTCAAGAAGATGAGCCAAGACCCTAACTTCTCCTCTCAAGAGTTGTCGGCTATTGCCAATGGCTACTCCAAGCTCTTGGGTGAAAGTTCTAAACTACTCAAAGACCTGCGACAAATTGTCAATAGTTCCTCACTCTCTATGAACGACAAAGAGCGTATGGACATTATAGACAAGGTGCACAAGGAAGTGAAAGAGTACTATAACTTAGTACGCTACTACACCCAGAAAAACATCTCGGTAAGCTACCTACGTGCTAAGAAGCAAAACGATGCGCAAAAGGTACTCTCACTCTATGGAACAGAACTCAAATACTGGTAAAAAACTGATAAATGGAAAATCTACACCAAATACTTCGTACTTTATACGATGAGATGATGCCCCTAACAGCTCAGATGTCTGCCATAGCCAAAGGCTTGGCAGGCTTAGGGGCACTGTTCTATGTGGCAATGCGTATATGGCAAGCCTTAGCCCGTGCCGAACCTGTGGATGTGTATCCCTTGCTCCGTCCCTTTGCCATAGGGCTGTGTGTGATATTTTTCCCTACTCTGGTGTTAGGAACAATGAATACAGTGTTAAGCCCTGTGGTAACAGGTACCCACAGTATCTTAGAAGGACAAACGCTCGATTTGCACAAACTACAAGAACAAAAAGACCGATTAGAGCGAGAGGCACAATTGCGCAACCCCGAAACTGCCTATCTCGTCTCGGATGAAGAGTTTGACAAAAAGATTGATGAATTAGGTTGGATGCCCGAAGATATGGCTGTAATGGCAGGAATGTATATTGAAAGAGGGATGTATGACCTCAAGCAAAGCATCCGATCGTGGTTTCGTGAACTACTCGAAATGCTCTTTCAAGCAGCTGCTTTAGTGATTGACACCATACGCACTTTCTTTCTTGTGGTGATGTCTATTTTAGGACCTATAGCCTTTGCCATTTCGGTATGGGATGGATTTCAATCTACCTTACTACAATGGGTTACCCGCTATGTAAGTGTCTATCTATGGCTTCCTGTATCCGATTTGTTCAGTGCTATTTTAGCACGTATCCAATCCCTTATCTTACAACGAGACATCGAGCAACTCTCCGACCCAAGTTTCATTCCTGATACTACCAACACAGCCTACATTATCTTTATGGTCATTGGTATTATAGGCTATTTTACCATTCCTACTGTGGCAGGTTGGATTATACAAGCAGGAGGTATGGGTAATTATGGTAGAAATGTAAACCAAGCTACCTCTAATGCAGGTAATATAGCAGGTGCAGGAGCTGGCTCTCTTTCAGGTAATATTACAGGTAGGTTAATGAAGTAAAAAACAAGTCTAATTGAATACTAAAATTAATGGAATTTAAAATCTTTAGAAACATCGAAAACGGATTCAAGCAAATCCGTATGTATGCCATAGCCTTTGCTGTGCTCTGCTCAGGCGTGAGTATCTTCGCTGTAGGCTATGCCTATTACTTTGCCGAGAAACAGCGCGAGAAAATCTATGTGTTAGACAATGGTAAATCACTAATGCTGGCACTCTCTCAAGATGAAAAAATCAATCGCCCTGTCGAGGCTAAAGAACACGTGCGCAGGTTTCACGAACTCTTCTTCAACTTAGCCCCCGATAAAAAAGCAATTGAAGACAATACTAAACGTGCCTTCTTTATGGCTGATAAATCTGCCTTTAACTACTATAAAGATTTGGCTGAAAAAGGCTATTACAACCGCATCATCTCTGGTAATATCCTCCAACGGGTAGTCATCGATAGCGTGCGCTGTAACTTTAATAGCTATCCTTATCAGGTGGAAACCTTTGCCAAGCAGTTCATCACTCGTGCCAGCAACATCACCGAAAGGAGTCTTATTACCTCCTGCAGGTTGATTAACTCCGTGCGTTCTGATAACAACCCTCAGGGATTTATCATCGAACAGTTCAATGTAATAGAAAACAAAGACCTTAGAACCGTAGAGAGATGATAGCCAAAATCCAGAGAGAGATACATTCTCTAAAAAAGCAAACCCAAAGCTATTGTCAGGGACTTTCACCCTCACAAAGAAAACGCTTGATACTCTTAGCCTTTGCAGTCTACTCGCTACTTACTCTTTTTATACTATGGCACGCTTACCAAGAGTACCACCAAGGCGAAGCCCCTGCCATACAGCATATTGACAACAAGGCTATTGTACCTACTGAGGGGAATACCCCAAAAAAGGATTCGTTAATTTTTAAACAACTTAATAATGGAAAAGAACACACCCCTTCCAGAGCAAAACGGTAATACCCCTGCCTCTGATAAGGCTAACGCTTCTTCTACACCGAGTTTCTTGGTCAGTGAAGAAGAGGAAAAAGCCCTCCAAGAGCGCAATGAGGAAAAAGCCCTTGCTAAAAAACAACAACTCAAGAAAATCATCATCTATGCCCTAATGGGGATAATCTTCCTCGCTTGTATGTATCTGCTTTTTGGTGGCGGAAGTGAGCAAGAGCAAACACAAGTAGGTATCAATGAGGCAATACCACAAGCTACCGAGACACTCTTGCCTTCTGATAAGGAAAAAGCTTACGAAGAAGCCCTCTTAGAAGAAAAAGAAGCTGATAAAAAAGCCTCTCTCAATGCGCTGTCTGATTATTGGCAAGAAGACGAAGGCGAGGAGTATCCCGAAGCTATCGAGGAGGAAGAAGAACCCACTCCACGTTATCGCAAGGCTACCCCTAATGCCTTTGAGCGTTCTGCTCAGTCTTATCGCGATATTCACCAGACTTTAGGCAGTTTCTACCAAGACAATAGTGCTTACGAGGAGCAACAAAAACTCAAAGAAGAGATAGCCTCACTCAAGTCTCAACTCTCCAACAAGCAAGATCCTACCTCTATAGATGCCCAAATGGCATTGATGGAAAAGTCTTATGAAATGGCTTCAAGATATTTGCCTAAAGGACAACAAAACCCTTCAATGATGGGGGGCGCAGGCTCGCAAGAGGGCGAGGGGAACAATAGTAGCGAAGCTGACAATGCAGAACAGAGTAAAAACATCGCTCCTGTCTATACCCCAGAGGAAAAGGTAGTCAGTCGTTTGCCCCGCAAGCAGTCCGAGAAGGAGGCTCTGCAAGAATGGGTAAAGGAGCAACAGACCGCTTTTTTCAATGGCGAGAGCTTTAAGCCACAAGGTAGTATCCTAAAGAATAGCATTCGCGCTTGTACACATATCGAACAGCTATTAGGAGAAAACTCGAGGGTGCAGCTAAGACTTTTAGAGCCTATACGAGTAGCAGGCATACTCATTCCTAAAGGAGAACTGCTTACAGCCTCTGCTAAAGTGAGTGGTGATAGATTGTTACTCACCGTAAAATCCTTAGAATACAAGGGCAAGGTAATTCCTGTCTCTATAGCTGCCTACGACATCGATGGGCAACAAGGGTTATACCTGCCCGCTTCTTCCGATGCCAATGCCTTTAGAGAAATAGCAGCAGGAATGAGCAAAAGTTCAGGAAGTAGCTTTACCTTTAGCTCTTCCGCCAAAGACCAAATTGTCTCGGAGCTGAGCAAAGGGGTCGTACAAGGAGGTACCTCCTTTCTTTCTAAAAAGATCGCACAGCCTTCCATAAGGGTTAAAGCAGGTTATCAGCTCCTGCTCATCTCTAAGAAATAGCCTTTCAGACAAACCCATAAACACACAACAAAGCACAAAACAACACAATTATTTATTTTTCAACCTATTAAACACACTTAATATCATTTTATTTATGCGTAAATTACACTTATTATTATCGGTAACAATGCTTACCATTACCGTGCAAGCCCAGAATGAGGCAAAGGAAAACACAGCCCTCAGTACTGAGAAAAAGGAACTTTTAGCTCAATCAGGAAAGGTAGTGCCTTATCCTTTGCAGGTGGCTTATGACCAAACAACCCATCTTATCTTTCCTGCTTCTATCCGCTATGTGGATTTGGGAAGCGAAAACTTAGTAGCCGACAAGGTGAAAGATGCCGAGAATGTACTAAGGGTAAAGGCAGCTAAAACAGACTTTACCGATAGCACCAACCTATCGGTTATCACTCAAGACGGAGGCTTTTATAGCTTTGAGGTGAGTTATCACACCACACCACAACCTCTTACCATTGATTTTGGTAGAGGAATGCCCCAAGGCAACAATGTGAAATCGGATATTCTCTTTTCTGACACAGGCTGGGAATCACCTGCGGTAGCACAGATTATTATGTCGTCTATCTACCATCAGAAGAAGAATTACATCAAGCATATAGGTTCGGAGAATGCAGGTATACAATGGCTACTAAAAGGTATCTATGTACACAATAGCAAACTCTATGTAGACGTGCAATTGTCCAATCGTTCTAACCTGCCTTTTGAAGTAGATTTTATCACTTTTAAAATCATTGATAAGAAGACCACCAAAAAGAGCATTGTACAAGAAGTGCCCATTGAGCCCTTGCGCGTATACCAACCTATATCCCTACTAAAGGCTCATAAAGAAGCCCGCTCGGTGTATATGTTAGACCAACTCACCCTCTCTGATGACAAGGTTTTGCGGGTAGAAATCTTTGAAAAAAACGGCTCTCGCTACCAATCGTTCCTTATCACCAACGAGGAGATTATAGCCGCTCGCCCTATTGAACAGTTTAACCTTAAATTTTAATGCCAATGCTAAGAATTATCACTTGTATTTGTCTGTGCTTTTTAGGAGGCTCCATTGCCCAGGCACAGCGATTGTTACCCAAGCAAAAAGGTATCTCACTCTCTTGGGTAGTGCCCGCAGAGGCTTTTACTTCCTCTTTTTCTGATGATTTTGGGGTGCAGTTGGGCTATAGTATCAATGCTAAAAGGGGTAACTACAAGCATTTTGCCCTTGAATATCAAAGGCGATTGTACCCTTACAAGAGTCTGAATATACCCGTTGAGAGGTATATAGGTGCAGGAGGTTATAGCTTTGCCTTAGTCAGTGACAGCAGTAAAACGGTAGCTTTGAACTTAGGAGCAGAAGCTCTTTTGGGCTATGAGGTAGTCAATCACAGCAAAAGCCTCCTTCCTGATGGGGCTTTGCTAAAGAACGAAAATAATTTTCTCTATGGCGCACAAATTGGCTTGCAGGTAGAGACTTACCTAAGTGATCACTTTTTAGTGCTTTGCTCTGGCAAGGTAGCAGCTCTGTGGGGAAGTTCCTTTGAGCTACTGCGCCCCTGTGCTACTGTAGGACTGCGTTATATGTTTTAACCTTTAAAAAGACAATACGATGAAGAAAATAAATCAGAAAATTGTAATAGGACTCATCGCAATGCTATGTGTGAGCCTATTCACCTCTTGTAAAAAAGAGTTGGACGTACAACAAAACTTTCCTTTTGAGGTAAAGGTATTGCCTGTACCTAAAAGTATAGGTAAAACCGATACGGTAGAAATACGTTGTGAGTTGCACTCTCCTTACCAGTACGATGAGAACCGCTATTTTATTCGTTACTTTCAGTATGAGGGAAAAGGTAGTTTGCGTACCTCTCCACAAGGAGAAGTCTTACTTGTTAATGATGTTTATCCACTTGCCTCCAAAGGAGCGTTTAGGCTTTACTACACTTCTGCCTCAGAAGCTAATCAGTCTCTCTCCGTTTGGATAAGCGACTCCTTCGGCAATGAACAAAAACTTGATTTTGAGTTTAATGTAAAGAAAGAGTAAAGATATAAAGCCAAAATCCTCCTTTCTCTTCCAAAACAAGCCTACTTCTAAAAGTGGGCTTGTTTTGTTTTACCTTTGCGCAAAATAATGCAAATGGAAGTAGTAGTTATAGAAAAATCTGTTTTTGAACAGATACAAAAAGACGTACAGCAACTCAACAATTCTCTGCAAGTGGTAATGGATACTTACAAAGGTATTTGGCAAAAAGAAAAGTGGTTGGACTCTCAGGAGGTTTGTCTGCTTTTGGGCATTAGCAAGCGTGCCTTGCAGTATTATAAAGACCAAAAACTCTTGCCTTTCTCGTGCATCCACCGCAAGAACTATTTTAAGCGTAGTGATGTAGAACAGCTTTTAACCTCTAACCTTCAAACCCAATGAACTTACTCACAGAAACACACCAGGAACTAAGCTCTTACCTTAGTCAGCTTGAAAACCTTAAACAGCAAATGGACTTTATCCTTAAAAACTTCCGTCCTGTATTTGATGGCGAGGTATTTCTATCAGGAAAGGAGGTCTGTGAGCTGCTGCATATCACCAAAAGAACCCTACAGCAATACCGTGATGATGGGCTCTTTCCTTATATCCAAATTGGTGGTAAAATTCTCTTTAAACAAAGTGATATTCTAAAGATTTTGGAGGCTAACTATAAGAAATAGCTCCTCTTTTTATCTTTAATGGCTTTCTTATAAGGCTTCTCTTTATCCTAAACTAACAAAAAATCTATCTGTAAGGTCTTTCTTTTGCTTCTTTTCTTTCTCAAAGAAAAGAAGGTCGTGAGCCACGACAGGCAGTCAGTAGCACAGACAAACAATCATAAAAAACACCTCTTAGAAATACTCTAAGAGGTGTTTTTATTAAGGATTAAACCAATAAGGGTTGTGTACGAAAATCTTTGAGGTTGAGGAAAAAGCCTCTGTAAGGAGTGAGCCCTTCTCTGAACAAGTTCCAAAGTAGGGTGCTTCCCATTTGTGAGAGAGTGGCGTTAATGAACAAATCTTGCTTGATTAAGGCTTCGGCAAGGGAGCAACTTGGGATATTGTCATTATGCTCGGATTGTGTCAATAATTCTCCAAAGGCTTGGGTAATAGTAGGCAGGGTGTCTATAGGGATAAAGGTATCACTATGAGGTTGCTCAATGGCTTGTAAAGTACCTAAAATCACTTGTCCTGAATGGGTGCTGTTGCCAAAATCTAACCAATACTTAGGGTTGTTGTGGTAGTGATGGGCTCGCTCTAAATAAGTGAGTACTTCCCCAATGTCAAAGCGTGCCTTTGCGCTATCTACACACGAAAGGTAAATGCTTCCTCTCATTGTTTCTTCTTCAGAGGAAAAGGTCTCAGTGCTGAATAGCTGTGTTTGCGCTCTCCAATCTGTACCAAAAAAGCGATTGATACGGCTTATTAGAGCAGTGGATTTGTACATTCCTAACTCACAAGCTGAAAAGAGTTGTCTGCCGAGATTGGCAGGACTTACAAGGTCATTATCCCAAAGGGTTACCGATAACCCTGCGTGTCCTAAAGCAACCAAAGCGTGGTTGATACGTGCTAAAGCAGTGGCTACTTGCGAGCCTGTGCCTCCTGCTCCTATCAGATGTACTTTAATAGGATTGGTAGCATTGAGCAAAGCAGTATCAGTAAAATGTACCCGCTCTTTGTGTGTTTGGACAGAGGTATTGAAAGGGTTGAGGGTGTTTGAGGAGTTTAGAGTCTGTTTCATTGTTATAGGATTTGTTGTAAGGTGAGGTGATTGGGATTAAGCAGTTCGTAAGGAAAAGGCTTATTACTCTGAGTGAGTTCCTGCCAAAGGCTTATTAAGGGTATTTTGGTTATAGGATATGAGCCTAATTGATGAGAAAAATAGCTATTGAAAAAATAATCTTCCCATTGGGTGATAAAATCTTCTAAGCAAGAGGCTTTACGCTCATTTACCTGCACTGACCCCATACACACATTGCCATTTTCATAGACGTTGAAAAAAGGCGCATAGCACAGAGGTGTATTAAGGTGTGCCTTTTGGTTTTTGGCTAAGGCATATATCCAAAGGCTCTTGGGGGTAGCTTTCCACAACAGAGGAGGTATACTTACTTCTTTGCTTTCTATAGCGAGGGAGGAAGCAAAAAACAACTGCTTTTTTTGTGCTTTAGAGTACCAAACAGCCTGCCCCTCGCCTTTATGGGATAGATGGAGCACCCTGCGAGGAATAATACCTTTGGGGACTAAAAAGGCTTGTGCTTGCTCTTTTTGGCAGGTGAGCGTTTTGGCAAGTGCTTGCGCTTGGTCGAGGGTAAGCGGTTGTGCGCTTGTAGGGTTACCATTGCTATCAAGGTGTAAGTACTCTACATAACTCTGTGGGTTGTAGCGGTTACTGTCTTCGTAAAAAACAAGTGCCGATGTAGGGCGATATACTTCCCCTACTTCTGGGGTGAGGTCTGTGTATTTCATTTTAAATGCGGTTTAAAAGGGTTATAAGTTCGGTTAAGAGAGGAAAGAAACGCTGTTCAAAATCAAAGTTAGCAAGGGGTGTTGTGCTGTTGAAATGTTTGTAAATGGTAGGGAGTTCTATCTCACTACATTGGGAGTATTCTCCATTGAGCCAATCTAAAAGATAGGTATGGAATAGGTCGCTTTGGTCTTCATAGACAAAAGATAGGTATTTCTCTACCTCAAAAAGTTCTTCTTCACCTTGCTCATAGCCCTCTGCTCTGTGCAAATGGGTATAGATAGAGTGGTTAGGAAAATCCTGCCACAAGGTATAAAAGGCTTGTGAGAGGGTAAGGCATTCGGCTTCTAAATCATTCTTAGGAATAAAGCGGTCTATACGCCTTTGAAAAAATTCTAAATGGCAAGGATTGTGTATCTTTTTGGAAAGAATAGTACCTATTTGTTGTGCCTGCTTTAAAAGGTGCAGGAGGTGGTCTCTTTCTGCTATTTCTTCATAGTCTTGGCTAATACAATCCTGCAACATTTCATAGGCATAAGCCACAAAACAATCTTCTTGTACATAGTTTGCTATAAAAGCACGTTGGTTTAGGTAGGCATATACCGATAAAAATAGTTCATAAAGTGGTTTGTTTTTATGTACTTTCAGAAGTCTATAAAGCGGTTGCAGAGGAACAAAAAACACTTCGTTGGGCAAATAAAAACGTTCTTCGCAAGAGAAAAAAGCATCGCTATTGGGGGCTTTCAATACTTTTAGTTCACAGAAAGTACCTTTGGTATCTCTCTTTTTGATTTGCTCTTGGCTGTAAGAAAGGGCTAAGGCAATCCCACAAGAAAGGTCGTACTGCTCTATGGGAAAGGGAGTAAAGCCGTAATGGTCTGCCATTTGAGCAAGGGAACACTTGAGAGTGGTTTTTAGCTGTGCTTGCTCCTCTCCACTAAAAATGATGTGCTTGCTTGAATGATACACTTTAGGAGGAAAGGTCGTTTTTAGAAAACCATTGGCAAAAGAGTTTTCGGGGCTACTTGTTGCTGTTCTTGACGTATCTGTGAGCGGTCTTTGGAGCGTTGGACTGCTTTGGAAAACTCTCTTAACCTGCGGTAGAGTTCTCTCTGTGCTTCGCTTTGTATGGATGCGAGGTTTTGTTGGGATTGCTGTGGCATACATTTTTAGTTTATTTTTAGTTTTTGATAATGTTTGTAATTTTAGCTATAAGCCTTGTTTTAAGCTGTTTTACAAGGCTCATAGCTTTAGAATTAGTAGAGATTTAGCCTTTTGTACCCATTGTGATTTGTAGGGGATAGACAACGCTGTCTCCCTCTACATAAGGTGTGCCTGCTTTGGCATTGGTGAGCAGGGGGTAATGGGTGCTGTAAAAATTCTTGACTTGCTCTACTGACCACAATGGATTAGGGTCGGCAAGGTGAATAGTTTGTCGGTTTTCTTCAAAGACAAACATTCTTTTCAGTTGGGTAGCTATGAGCATAACAATACTTTTTTTAGGGGTTAATACTTATTCTTCAAACAAGGTAGGGGCAAAGTGTGTGGATAGTTCTGACCTTTTTTTGCGGATTTTATCGGCATAGTTAGGGAACTCATCGGGAGGAGGTAGTTTTGACCACGCTTCTCGGTACTTGCCCTGCGCTTCTAAATCAGCTACTTTTTTCATAGCCTCATCGTATTTCTTTTGTTGTTTCTCGGCTTTTTCTTTCTCCATAGCTGATTGCCTTTGGGCTTGCTTTTGCGCCTCGATGTACTGCTCCATATTCACAAACAGAGAGGAGGTTTCTTCTAAGGGTTGGGTGATGCTTTGAAAAAAGCCTGCATCTAATTCTTCGGCAGTGCCTCTAAGTACTAAGGGAGGCAAAAGGTGCTTGGCAGGGTCTGAGCATTGTTCATTCTCAAGCAATACCGATACAACAAGCTGGCTATTTGCTTCTTGAGTTATGACTAAGTGCAGTTTGCCTTGTATGGCTAACTGAGCAATTTGATTGAAAAAATGGGTTTCCATTGGATACTTCGTTTTTAAATTGATACTTCTGTTTTTATCCTTATCTTTTAAGGGGCTTTTTTGATAGTGTTTTCAGTGCGATAACTCACTGTGTAGCCGTTTGCCTTTACGATAGCTTCTAAGGCTTGTCGGGCTTTGAGGGTTGCCTCTCGGTCTTGGTCGCTAAGGTTCATAAAGTGCAGTGGTTCAAAAGTTCGGATGATTATCCCTATATAGGACAGGGCTTGGGTGTCGGTTGCTAAGGGTTGTTTGAGTGATTTCATTTAGATACACTTTTTTAGGTTAAACTACTTCTTGAGGTTCTATCTCAAACTCAATGCTTCTTTTGCTACATTGGGTTTGGTCGTACCATT